>NZ_JBGQOP010000022.1:0-55183 GCF_052119705.1 Oceanisphaera sp. W20_SRM_FM3
TTACTGAGGTTTAGATTTAAACCAAAACATAAAACCGAGCCGAATAAATTGGCTCCTACAAGAGAATAGACGTGCGCTACTATATAACTGATTGAATTTATTAATGATAAATTATTGAGGTGTGGCTGATCATTATGGGTCATCAGGTATTGTTTAGTTAACTGACAGATTTTCGTTATGCACTGGGCAGAATAAGTTGCAGGCGCTGGGTGCTGATTAGCTCTGCCTGAGCGCCACGGCTGCGCTCGATAATATCCAGTTGCTGATCTTTGATGCACAAGTAGGTTTGAGCACGAGTGCCGTAAGTAGAGCTATGAATAAATGCCGACGATAAAAGTAGTTCCAGCTCAGGGCTCACGCCGGTATTGGGTAAAGATTCGGGTGTGGCTTGAGTGGTGTCGTCTAATAAGGCAAAGGCGGAGGCTTCATTCGTTTCGTCTAACTGGGCTAACCCCTGCTTAAGGCGAGTCAACTTGGGCCAAGGCGTATTGAGCTGGGCATTAGATAAACCATAGCTGCCGGCGTTTAAGCGCCGAGCCTCACCGCCAGCGCGGTTGCCGCCATACCAAAGCTCGCCTTCATCCTTATCCATAGCAAGGTCGCCCAACAATAAGTTAAAGCCGGCGTATTGCTCACCTTGGCTAAGCACTTGTGCTAAATAAGCCTGCGGGCTTAATGAGCTGGTTAAAAAGTCAGTGACCAGCTCGCCACGACTGCGTTTACCCACACTCATCTGCGCTTCGCGTACATTGGTCAGTGCCGCAAAGCGACCACTACGATTTATGCCTAGCCAAGTGCCACCCGCTTGTTGGTCCCGCCCGGCCCAAATAGTGGGTGAGTCTGGCCACCAATGAGCCGGTTGCGTGGGGCGTGCATAAAATTCATCGCGGTTGGCCAATAAGTGAAGATGCCTAGCTTGGGGCTGCCACGAAAAAGCAATCAAGCACACGAATTAGTTTCCTCAAGAGGGTAAGTAACAAAACCACTTTATACTAATCCGCATGGAAGAATGTAAAAAAGCTTTACGCCGTAAGCCATACGTTAGGTTCCCCCCCAAAGTATGGCGCTGGCTGAAATGACGTATGACGTATGACGTATGACGTATGACGTATGACGTAAAGCGTAACACGGCCCGCAGAGCCTAGGGCTCATCTTGTCGAATACGCATAAAGTGCGCGAAGCGCGGTTGACGTTGTTTGGTTTCACCTTGATAGCGATAGGTAACGATAGATCCCAGCGCCGGCGGTGTTTGGCGCTGCGCATCACTAAAGCCGGTACCTAAGCGAAACTGCCGACCATCGGGTGTTTCGACCACCAAGGCCCCCAACATGCCCTGATATTTACCCAATCCTGGCAAGTGCGCTACCACCTTGGCTTCTGCATCGTGAAACTGCTTGAGCTTAAGTAACCCCTGACTGCGCCCTGCCTGATAATAACTGTCTTGGTGGCGCAACATTAAGCCCTCGCCACCGGCTGCTGCTATGTCGCTCAATCGTTGTGCCAATGCCGTATTATCCGAAAGGCGTAGCTGTTCTACTTGCGCTAAATAAGGGGTGTTGATGGGCAAGAGCAGGCGTGCTAACTCGGCGTTTCGCTCACTAAAAGTGGCGTTACTGTGGGGCAAATCAAACACCATAAAGCGGATTTGGCGCCACTCTTCCTCTTGGGGTTGATAACGGCGCACCGCCGCCGATAATGCATCAAACTGACCGCGGCCCAACCAAAGTTCACCGTCTAAATGCGTATCGGGAAAGTCGGCCACAAACCATTCGGGAGCCGCAATACGGTACCCAGCTCGAGACCAAAGTGCTTCACCGTCCCAATAGGCGCGCACACCGTCAAGCTTCTCGCTCACCCAATAACGGCTGGCATCTTGCTGCTGATAATTAGCGGCTAATTGCAGCGGCGGTGCATTAGGCTGTTCGGCATTCACGGTTGCTGAAATAGTCACCACTGAGATTGCCGTTAGCGGTAACAACACAGAAAGATAATTCATATCAGCCCTCCATGGCTTGATGAGTTTTTTACAACACCATCAAGCATAGAAGAAAACACAGCCGTAAGCCGTTAGCTCATAAAACGGTAAACTTTTTACAGGGTTTCTTGATCAGACCTGACCTTAATTGGCCTAGCTGCCAACCAGCCACTGGTCAATTGCACCAGTTGCAAACCCATTAACAGCAATAATGCCCACTGCCAATGACCGCTGATATCTCGCAGTAAGCCTAATGACACAGGCCCCAATGCCGCCAGCAAATAGCCAAGGCTTTGTGCCATGGCCGACAGCGCCGTGGCTTGCGCGGTATTTTCGGCACGCAACACGAAGAAAGACAAGGCCAAGCTCAGCGCGCCACCACAGCCCATGCCAATCAAGGATGCCCATAACATAGGTGCGGCCGTGGGGTGCCACCAAATACCGGCAATACCGATGAAAGACACCACAAAGGTCCCCACCACTAATAGCCGCTGGTTAGCCATTTTGGCCGCCAAGATAGGTACAAATAAATTAAACGGAATGCTCACCAGATTAATAAGCGCCGTGGCTGTGCCGGCTTGATGAGCGTCTAGGCCGTTTTCGAGCAAGATTTTCGGCAACCAAGTGGCCATCGAATAGAAATAAAACGACTGCAGTCCCATATAAAAGGTGATGGCCCAAGCGATTTTGTCCCGCCATAGGCTAATACGTTGCGGGTTTGCAGGTCGGCCCACGCTTTTTACTTTTAGCATCGGCAGCCAGAACAATAAGCAAAGTAACGGAAACATGGCCCACATAGCCACCGGGTAGCGCCAGTTATCAAACTGTTCTAATAGCGGAATGGCTAAATATACGCCTAAACCTGCGCCTAAACTTAAGGTCACCGAATACAAGCCCGTCATTAAGCCCACTTGGCGGGGGAAAAACGCTTTGACTAGCCCAGGTATCAAGACATTAAGCACGGCGATGGCACAGCCCAACAATATGGTGCCTACTATTACTAGCGCAAAATTATCCAGTAAGCGAAAGCCGACGCCTAAGCTAATCACCATTAAGCCCACTATGATGATCCACTGTGGTGCCCAGCGCCGCGTCAACCAAGGCACGCAAATAGACATCACGCCAAAGCACAGCAGTGGTAAGGTGGTGAGCAAACTAAAGGCACTGGCGCTGATCTGTAAGCTGTTACGGATCTCCATGACCAAGGGACCCACCACCACCAAGCCGCCGCGCAGATTGGCCGCCGCTAGCATAAGCGCCATTATGGCCAAGGCCGCAATCACGGGCCGACCGACGAAAGGCCCAGTAGGTATGGAGGGGGACATAAGATTCCTTATTAACGTTAAGCTGCCGCCTAACGTAAGCAAGCGCAACTGAGGTCAGAACAGAGAAAACGAGGCCGCCCAAAATAACTCAAGACGACCCGACACCAGCGGTCCATGGTAGGATCTGTGATTGTTGAGCGCAATACGTAAAGCCGTCTGGCTTAAGACCCACTTGGCAGTAAGGAATGAAATGCGAGATATCCAGCAAGTTACGGCGGTTATTTTAGCCGGCGGTGAAGGACGACGCATGCAAGGCGCAGATAAAGGCCTGCTGTCATTATGGGGCCGCCCGTTAGTGAGGCACTTATTCGAGCGGTTGAACCCGCAAGTAGACCAAGTGCTGATTAACGCGAATCGCAATCAAGACCGCTATCGCGAGTATGCACCTGTATTTAGCGATAACGATAGCCTGCACTCTGCCAGCGACTTTAAAGGTCCCTTAGCCGGAATGGCCGCAGGCCTGCAGCATGCGGCACACGACTGGGTATTATTTGTGCCCTGTGATAGTCCGCTGGCGCCGCCAGATTTAGCCCAGCGACTCAGTACAGCTGTGAGTCATTGCGGCCAAATCGCCGTGGTCGACGACGGCGAGCGTGTGCATCCGGCCACCGTTTTACTGCACAAATCTTTGTTGCCCTCGCTACTCGCATATTTAGCGGCGGGCGATCGTAAATTACAGCTCTGGTATGCCCAGCATAAGCTGATTAAGGTGGATTTTAGCGACCAGCGGACGGCTTTTACTAATCTCAATACGCCCGAGGCATTGGCGGAATTGGAAGCCCGCGCGAGGTGTTAGGCGTGAGGCGTGAATATAGGATCAAAAAAGGACGCCGAAGCGTCCTTTTTTAGTACTGGCTAATGACAGCAGTAAAGGATTACGCCTTGTACTTGCTGAACACTAGACTGGCGTTAGTGCCGCCAAAACCGAAGCTATTCGACATGACTGTGTCTAACTCGATTTCTTTGCACTCGGTAACGATAGGCAGATTTTTCGCCTTTTCGTCCAGCTCGGTAATGTTGATGCTTGGCGCGATAAAGCCATGCTCCAGCATCAAGAGTGAGTACACGGCTTCGTGCACGCCTGCCGCACCCAGTGCGTGGCCGGTCATGGCTTTGGTGGCCGAGATGTAAGGGGCGTTGTCACCAAACAAGTTGTTGATGGCCTCTAACTCTTTTACATCGCCCACTGGCGTTGAAGTGCCATGGGTGTTGATGTATTCCACTTTAGGAGCGGTCGCCATGGCTTGTTGCATGCAACGTACCGCGCCCTCACCTGAAGGCGCAACCATGTCATAACCGTCAGAGGTGGCACCGTAGCCGGTGATTTCGGCGTAGATTTTAGCGCCACGCTTTAGGGCGTGCTCTAATTCTTCTACCACTACCATGCCGCCGCCGCCAGAGATGACGAAGCCATCACGGCCCGCATCATAGGTACGAGAAGCCAGCTCAGGGGTATCGTTATACTTGCTCGACAGTGCGCCCATGGCGTCAAACTGCAGGGCTAGCGTCCAATCCACTTCTTCACCACCACCGGCGAAGACGATGTCTTGTTTGCCTAACTGGATTTGCTCAAGGGCATGACCAATACAGTGGGCAGACGTCGCACAGGCGGAGCTGATGGTGTAGTTAATGCCTTTAATTTTAAACGGCGTTGCTAAGCAAGCGGACACAGTTGAAGACATGGTGCGCGGCACCATGTAAGGACCGACCCGACGCACGCCTTTCTCGCGCAAAATATCGCAAGCTTCAATCTGGTTCTTAGATGAAGCACCACCTGAACCGGCCACTAAACCGGTACGCACGTTCGATACCATGGACTCGTCAAGGCCTGCATCGGCAATAGCCTGTTCCATGGAAAGATAAGCAAATGCGGCCGCATCACCCATAAAACGCATCACTTTGCGGTCTATGTGCTCGGCTGCAACCATGTTTATGTTTCCCCAAACATGGCTGCGCAAGTTATGATCGGCGAATTGCTGGGAGAAGCTAATACCGGAGTGGCCCGCCTTGAGTGAGGCCAAAACCTCTTCTTGATTATTACCAATGCTGGATACCACACCGATACCGGTAATGACTGCTCTTCTCATCTCACTTTCCTACTGTCTTGATTTGCCGCCAATTCTAACCATAAAGAAAGGTTAAAGTGGTCTGCTTTCACATAAAATAGCCGCTTTTACGGCCCCGGAGGTTTAGTGTCACCCCACTTCATTACAACCGCGTGTCTGGACTGGAATGACCAAGGCACGCCGGTCGCTGCTGCATTCGACGATGTCTACTTCTCTAACGACAATGGTCTAGCCGAAAGCCGTTATGTTTTTCTCGGCCAAAATGACCTGCCTAACCGTTGGCTCAACCACGACCGGCCCTTATTTGTGGTGGCCGAAACCGGCTTTGGTACCGGTTTAAACGTACTGGCTACTTGGCAGGCGTTTATCGACTATCGCCGGCAACATCCGCAAGGTAACGCCCAGCGTCTGCACCTGATCAGCGTGGAAAAATTTCCCCTTAACCACGCTGATCTAAGCAAAACACTTGGCCAATGGCCAGAGCTTAGCATTTTAAGCGCACGTTTGTTAGCTGAATATCCAGCGCCATTTAGCGGCTGCCATCGACTGCAATTAGATGAAAATGTGAGCCTAGATTTGTGGCTGGGAGACGTGACTCAGGTGCTGCCTAGTATGGAGGCAGGACTGGCGGGCAAGGTAGACGCTTGGTATTTAGATGGCTTTGCGCCCAGTAAAAATCCCGAGATGTGGACGCCTGAATTATTCGCTCAATTGGCACGTTTAGCACGTAACGGCGCCACTGTGGCCACCTTCACTGCCGCCACCTTAGTAAGAGAGGGATTAACAGTGGCAGGCTTTGAGATGCGACGTATAAAAGGCTTTCGTCATAAGCGCGAAATGTTAGCCGGTGTATTAAAGAACGGCCAACGACGGCCCTATCCAACGCCTTGGTTTTGGCGCCGGCCCGGTCGAGTCGGCCATACCGTTATCGTGGGCGCGGGCATTGCTGGGGCCAGCTTAGCACTTGCGCTAACGCGGCGCGGCGTATCCGTCACTTTGTTAGAGCAACAAGCCGGCCCTGCTCTGGGTGCTTCGGGTAATCGTCAAGCGGCCATTTATCCACTGTTAAACGGCGAGCACGATAATTTAAGTCAATTTTATTTGCAGGCATTTTTACATGCCACCCGCAGCCTAGCGCCCTTGGCCACACGCCATCGGGTGGCTCACGACTGGTGTGGCGTGGTGCAGCTGGCCTACGATGAAAAGAGTCAGGCGAAAATCACTAAGTTATTGGCGCACGATTTCCCAAACAGCCTATTGAGCGAGCTGAACGCTGAGCAAGTTAACGCCCGTACTGGCATTGCCGCCAATCTGGCGGGTGCTGAATATCCGCAAGGTGGCTGGATTTGTCCGTTTGAGCTGATCGAAGCCCTATTAGCTGAAGCCCAGCAAACCGGTTTGCTAGATATCCGTTATCACACTCACGTAGCGCGTTTAACGAGGCAGGACGACCAATGGCAGCTAACAACCAGCACCGGGCAAGTCGTGGCGGACAATGTGTGCTTGGCCAACAGCCATGACGTGCTGAGTCTTCCCCAGACTCAAGACTTAGCCTTGTCGGTGGCGCGGGGCCAAGTGAATTACCAAGCCAGCTCACCTAGCTTAAGCGCCTTAAAAACCGTGGTCTGTTACCAAGGATATCTCACTCCCGCTTGGCAAGGGCTGCACTGCATTGGTGCCAGTTATGGTCGTGACCAAGTTGATCTCACCTATCAGACTCAGGATGAACAAGAAAATCTGCAAAAATTAGTGCAGACCCTGCCCGCCTTGGTTGATGTAGAGCAAACAGCAGGCTCTGGTCGGGTGGCCGTGCGCGCCACTTCCAGAGATCATTTTCCCATGGCGGGAGCCGCGCCGAATAAACAAGCGCAGCTAAAGCAATTTGACAAGTTACAACGGCGTCAAGCACAAGCGGTACCGCTGGCGGAGGATCATGCAGGTTTGTATGTATTATCGGGTTTAGGCTCGCGGGGGCTGTGCTCGGCCTCGTTGTTGGCAGAGGTTTTAGCCGCACAATTATGTGACGAGCCATATCCGGTGGCACGGCCTATTCTTGATAGCTTAGCGCCCAATCGACAATGGACTCGTAAACTATTAAGAGGCCAGCCGCTAGGTTGAGGTGATAGATTAAGGTGCTAGGTTAAGGCTTAATAAGGCCAAGCTGGCGGCCATAATCATTCTGGCGCTGAAAATCGCGTAGCAAGGTTTGCGCGATTCCGAGCTGATGGTAACCAATTCGATCTGCCACCTTATGCAGCTGTTCGCAATCCGCTTGCGGTGCTATTTGAGAAAGGGATTGATCTAACCATTCGGCCGAGAGCAAGGCGCGCTCACGCACCAAACGCTCATAACTGATTAAGGCGAGGCGATAATTTTGCCACTCAGGTGTCTCTAGCCACTCTAAGGGCTCAGACACGGTCGCAGTAAGAGATACCAACACTTGTGCAGGCGAGCAGCCAGCACTGGAACGCTGGCCCGACAGCTGCCAAGACAAGCGGTAATCCACATCGGCCAAACCGGGTTCAAGCGCCCCTGAGCCGTAAATATCGACCGTTTGCCGCTCTTGTAAGACCAAATGATTAGCCCAAGCGGGTAGCGCCAGCAGTAATATCAAGCCGCAAAATAATAGTTTCAATCTCGCCCCCAAAAGCACCCAGTCCATGGCTTAGTTATCTATAGCTTAACTCAATAGACGTGTCAGATAATCAGGTCATTTGAGTCTATCCTTATTTTACTCGGTTTAGACATAAAATAAACGCCAGCCCCAGTCGCGGTAGCTGACAACTGGCCCCTGCCTCTGTATTGACTTTAGTACCTGCGCTATAGTGCGCACATTATTAACTGGTGGGAGCCGCTGTATGATCACAGCCTATACCTTTAATGGCACTTCCTATGATATTCAGCCACTCAACTTAGAAGCGGAGTTACCGCCTAATATCTTGTGGCTCGACATCTTAAAGCCTGATGAAAACGAGCAGCGCTGGATGCAGCAGCTGTTTGTGGAAGAAGTGCCCGAACTGGATGAACTCGATGACATTGAAGCCTCGGCACGTTTTTATCGCGATAAAGACGGCTTGCACATTCATTCTCTGTTCCCGCAGCGCCTAGGCAAAGAGATAGACGGCATCAACGTGCTCTTTACCCTGCGCAATGACATGCTAATCAGCTTTCGTGAAGACGACCTAGGATTGATCCGGCTGTTGCGTCACTACATGCGCCAAGACCGCGTGGAGGCCGACAATGCGGTAGATCTGCTATTGGAAATATATGAGCTAAAAATCGAATATATTTCTGACTTGATTGAAGACGGCTACAAGACGCTCGAACAAACCGCCAAGCAGGTGCTGCAGGTCGAAGAGTTGCGCCAAACCATGTCGGATCTGATGCAGCAAGAAGACGGTAACGGTCATATTCGCCTAGCGCTATACGATACGCGTCGCGCCTTACGTTTTATCAAGCGCTCAGTACGCCAGCAATCTGACGACGAACAGCGCCGTTGGATTGATGAAATGCTCTACGACGTCGAATCCTTACTGCCTCACACTCAGTTTTTGTTCGATAAAATCAACTTTCAACTCGATGCGGCACTGGGCTTTACCAGCCTAGAGCAAAGCAAAGTCATCAAAATCTTCTCGGTGGCGGCTGTGGTGTTTTTACCGCCTACGCTTATCGCCAGTATCTATGGCATGAACTTTGAAATCATGCCTGAATTTGGCTGGAAGTTTGGCTATCCCATGTCACTGGTGATGATGCTGATGTCGGCCTGTGGCACCTATTACTTCTTTAAACGCAAAGGCTGGCTATAAGTTTCAGCCACGTTTTCGCAATACCTTAAGGGAATCATTATGTATAAACGCTTAGGCCTAGTGTTAGCTGCACTCACTCTTGGCGGTTGTGATAACAATGAAGTGGGTGATGTGTCACTCGGCATGTTCACCACCAAAGACATTAAAATTGAAGTATTGGCCGATCCCTTAGTGCCGGGCGTTACCTGCCATATGTCTAATGTGGTCGCTAACTTAAACTTGGCAGACCCCTCCGATATGGCGATCAGCTGCCGGCAAACCGGTGAAATTACGTCCGAGATGATAGCGGCCATTGATAAGTCTAAGAGCGGCGACATAGTGTTTAAGAAATCAAAAAGTATCTTCTTAAAAAGCCTGAAAATCCGCCGCATCTATGACCAACAGAGCCAATCGCTGCTGTATTTGGCCTACAGCACCAAGGAAACCACCGGCAGTTATAAGCACGCCATGTCAACCGTGCCGCTGTGGGGCACCAAAGCCTATCAAGCCCCTACGGGGAGCGGTCAGCTTTAGCGTGAGGCGTGAAATGAGAACGCAGTGAAACGTAAAAATAAGCGGTTGGCTCAAATGTCTGATTTATTTTCTTTACTCCTCACCCTTTACGCTTCACCCCTCACTGTTTTAATCAAGGAGTAATAAGTGCAAAAGTTTCAAGACGGCGAGTCCTATATTGAACAGACCTTCAACCGCTTGTCTCTTATCGATGCCCGCCTAACCGGCGTAGAGTTTGAGGGCTGCACCTTTGAGCATTGTGACTTTTCTAGCGCCGTTTTTGCGCGCGGTAAGTTTATTGACTGCACCTTTAAGCACTGCAATCTAAGCCTGATGCGCGTACCAAGCACGCACTGGTTTGGTGTGAATTTTATCGAGTGCAAATTAGTCGGCGTGGATTGGACTCGAGCCGACTGGCCGGCCTTTCATTTAGACGCTGAACTCAGCTTTACACAGTGCATCTTAAATGATGCCTCATTTTTCGGCCTCACCTTACAAGGCTTAAGGCTGGAGGAATGTAAGTGCCATGAGGTTGATTTTAGAGAGGGGGATTTCTCTCAAGCGTCCATGACCCACTGTGACTTTAGTAATAGTGTGTTTATGCGCACTAACCTGCAAGGCGCTGATTTAACCGAGTCTGAAAACTTTAATATCCACGTATTGGAAAACAAGTTAGATAACGCCACCTTCTCCCGCTTCGCGGCGCTCAATCTGTTATACAGCCTGAATATCGAACTGGTTGATTGAAGTAATAGCTTAAAGCTGGAAGCTGGAAGCTGGAAGCTGGAAGAAGAACACCGAACCAGTGAGGTTTTGGTGTTCTCTCTTAACTTTAGGCTTCTAGCTTATCGCTTCCAGCTTTGGTTACTTTAACTGCGGATCAACTGCTCGCGCAGCGCATGAATGCGGTCGCGGGTGGCGGCGGCTTGTTCAAACTCCAGATTCTGGGCATGGGTCACCATGACTTTTTCAAGCTCAGTGATTTGTTTATCCAGCTCTTTGGCGGTAGGAATATGCTCAGGCACTGAACTGTCTTTGGCGCGTTTAGAGCCGATGCGTTTAGTGCCGTCCAAGTCCAGCACATCGGTCACCGCCTTAATGAGTCCTTTCGGTGTTATGCCATGCTCTAGGTTAAAGGCTTGCTGCAACTCACGGCGGCGCTCGGTTTCGCTGATGGCAGCACCCATAGAACGGGTAATTTTATCGCCATAGAGAATCGCCTTGCCGTTTAAGTTACGCGCAGCTCGGCCTATGGTCTGAATAAGTGAGCGCTCCGAGCGCAAGAAGCCTTCCTTGTCTGCATCCAAAATGGCCACTAACGACACTTCTGGCATATCTAGCCCTTCGCGCAGCAAGTTAATGCCCACCAAGACGTCAAACACGCCTAAGCGCAAGTCGCGAATGATCTCCATGCGCTCCACAGTATCGATATCTGAGTGTAAGTAGCGCACCTTTAGGCCGTGATCCGATAAATATTCCGATAAATCTTCGGCCATGCGCTTAGTCAGCGTGGTCACTAGCACCCGCTCGTTTACCGCAATGCGCAGTCTGGCCTCAGACAAAACGTCGTCCACCTGAGTGGCGACGGGGCGTACTTCTATGATGGGATCCAATAGCCCAGTGGGCCGCACTACTTGCTGAGCCACCTCATCACCGGATTTTTCCAGCTCATAGGCGCTGGGTGTGGCCGAGACAAACACGGTTTGCGGCATCAGCGCTTCAAATTCATCGAAGCGCATCGGTCGATTGTCCAGCGCCGAGGGCAGACGAAAGCCGTATTCCACTAAGGTTTCTTTACGGGATCTGTCACCTTTATACATGCCGCCAATTTGTGGCACCGTCACGTGGGACTCATCGATGATCAAAAGACCATCGCCGGGTAAGTAATCGAATAAAGTGGGTGGTGCCTCGCCCTCGCCGCGCCCAGATAAATAGCGTGAATAGTTTTCGATGCCCGAGCAATAGCCCAGCTCTTGGATCATTTCGATGTCGAATTGGGTGCGCTGGCTGATGCGCTGCTCTTCGAGCAGCTTATTGGCGGACAAAAGTTGCGTCTTGCGTTCTTGTAGCTCGACCTTGATGTGCTCTATGGCACCCAATAGCTTTTCGCGCGGCGTCACGTAGTGGGTTTTCGGATAGATAGTAAAACGTGCCAGCGTTTGCGAGACCCCGCCAGTGAGCGGATCAAACAGGCTTAAGCGCTCAATTTCATCGTCGAACAACTCGACGCGCACCGCTTGGTTGTCAGACTCGGCAGGGAAGATATCAATCACCTCACCCCGAACTCTAAAGGTACCGCGCTGAAAACCGGCGTCGTTGCGCTTATATTGCAGCTCGGCCAAGCGGCGCAGCATATCGCGCTGGTTGAGCACCTCACCCACCCGCAAATGCAGCATCATACTCAAATAAGACTGCGGGTCCCCCAAACCATAAATGGCCGACACAGACGCCACTATGATCACATCGCGCCGCTCCATCAGCGCCTTAGTGGCGGACAAGCGCATCTGCTCTATATGATCGTTAATAGAGGCATCTTTTTCGATAAAGGTATCTGTGGTCGGCACATAGGCTTCGGGCTGGTAGTAATCGTAGTAAGACACGAAATACTCCACCGAGTTATGGGGAAAGAACTCTTTCATTTCACCATACAACTGAGCGGCCAGGGTTTTATTGGGAGCCAAGATCATGGTGGGTCTATTGAGCGTGGCAATCACGTTGGCAATGGTGAAGGTTTTGCCTGAGCCGGTCACGCCGAGCAAAGTTTGATGGGCCAATCCTGCTTCAATCCCCTCTAACAACTGGGCAATCGCCGTGGGCTGATCGCCGGCTGGCTGATAGGGACTGACCAACTGGAAGTCTTTGCTCATTATTTACTCTCCTCACGCATTAATGACCAGTTTACCCCCGATGACGCAGTAAAATTAAGCAAAAACTCCACTTGGGCGGCTGAAAGGCAAAATATGCAATTTACCCTTGACGATCGCCCGCCGCATGCGTAACATCTGCGGCCTCCTAGTGAGATTCCCCCTTAGTTCAGTTGGTAGAACGCCGGACTGTTAATCCGTATGTCGCTGGTTCAAGTCCAGCAGGGGGAGCCAAATTTGCACTACCCTTTCAGAGTTATCCACTAGTAATCCCTAACTTCCGATAGAAAATCCACACTTTGTACATCTGCCTTAATATCGTTGTTATCCTCGAGATAGCGAACGAATTTTCAGCGTTCTCTTTGTCAAGTATTTGATTTTTAAGTATTTTGTTTTTGGTTAAAAAATTACCAAATTATCTTTGAAGCCTGCCACCACTGGCCTTACTTGAGATTTACAGAGGTAATCCACAACCTTATCCACAGAAATGGTGGATAAGTCCATCTGAGCCATGGCCCGGCTGACTTAGCCGCTTTGTGCATAACCTTTTTATTTTTTACCCTCTCCCCCCTGACTTGACAGCCTAAATAAAGCCTGAATTGCTTTAGACAGTGAAATAAGATTAATTTTGACTTTACCGACCTATTTACAAAAGTTCATACTTTCTTTTAGGGCTTTCGATGACATTAGCCAATCAAGCCGCTAAAAATTCACTTTTTAATAGCTGACTCTTTTTTAAGACCCTTTATTAACCGGCTCAAAAATATGCTAGTCTTCTGATTCGTTTATCCAGAAGAGCTCACACATGCGTTTAATCCCCTTTGCTAACGCAGCTCAAGTCTGCCGCTGGGCAGCCCATCATATTAGCGATCGCATTAATAGTTTCGCCCCCAGTGCTGATCGCCCATTCGTGCTCGGCCTGCCCACAGGCAGTACCCCCTTAGCCACGTATAAAGAACTGATTACCTTATATAACGCGGGCAAGGTCAGCTTTAAGCATGTGGTGACCTTTAACATGGATGAATACATAGGCTTGCCAGCCGATCATCCACAAAGCTATCACAGCTTTATGTTTGATAATTTCTTTGATCATATCGACATCATGCCCGAGCATATTCATATTCCCGATGGTAACGCCGCTGATCTCAATGCCGAATGCCAGCAATATGAAGACGCGATTCGCCAATATGGGGGTATTGAGCTATTTATGGGCGGCGTAGGCACCAATGGTCATATCGCTTTCAACGAACCGCACTCAGCCTTTGACTCGCGCACCCGCATTACCGAGCTGACCACTGAAACCTTGCACGATAATTCGCGCTTTTTTGATAATGATGTGACAAAAATGCCAACCACGGCACTCAGCATCGGCATCGGCACCTTGTTGGATGCAAAAGAAGTCATGCTGTTGGTCACGGGAGAGCATAAAGCCCAAGCGTTACTGGCGGCAGTAGAAGGAGACGTGCACCCGCTGTGGCCTATCTCGAGTTTACGCCTGCATAAACGCAGCTTAATCGTATGTGATGCTGCTGCGGCTCACCTGCTCAGCGCGACTTGTGAGCTTGACCAAGCAGATTTATCTGCCATAACCACCGCTTAAGCAGAGCGATTTATGTTTGCGCTGACAGCTTGTCGTATTTTCACCGGTAAAGGCTGGTTAGAGCAGCATGCGGTGATTATTAATAACGGTCGTATTCAGGCGTTAGTCACCGAGGCTGAGTTAGACGCAAGGCTTGTGCAATATCCTCAGGCCGGCGCCATTGTGTGCGCCGGCTTTATTGATCTGCAGCTTAACGGTTGCGGTGGCGTTATGTTTAACAGTGACATCAGCACGGCTACCTTAGCGCACATGCAGCGCACTAACCTCGCATCCGGCACCACCAGTTTTTTACCTACGCTTATCACCAGCCCAGATATCGATATGCAAACTGCGGTGCGCGTCACCCGCAATTTTATGGCTGGGCACCGCCATCAGGTGCTCGGCTTGCACCTCGAGGGCCCCTATTTAAACGTGGCGCGCAAGGGCATACATCCCGCCGCGCAAGTGCGAGCACTGGATGCTCAGATGCTGGATTTTTTATGCCAGCAGGCGGATGTGTTGGTCAAGGTCACGTTAGCGCCAGAATGCCATGCGCCCGAGCAGATCCGCAAACTAGTGGCGGCCGGAGTGTTAGTGGCCATCGGCCACACGGCGGCTAACTATGAGCAGGCCGAGGCTGGTTTTGCCGCCGGCATTGGTTTTGCCACCCATCTATATAATGCCATGACGCCCACGCTCAATGGCCGCTCACCCGGTGTGGTGGGAGCCATATATGACAATCCACGTATCTATGCCGGCATCATTGCCGATGGCTTTCATGTACACCCGGCTAATATTCGCTTGGCCCATCAGGTGCTGGGTGAGCGTTTATGCTTAGTAACAGACGCCACCGCCGCCGCCGGTGCCCCCACCTCGCTGACCGAGTTTGATTTTTGTGGCACCCGCGTGCTCATCAAAGACGGTCAATGTGTGGATGAACACGGCACGCTCGGAGGCTCAGCCTTGACCATGATTGAAGGCGTGCGCTACTTGGTCAATACGGTGGGGTTATCCTTGAGTGACGCCTTACGTATGGCCAGTCATAATCCAGCGCGAGCCATAGGCCGAGACTCAGACTTAGGCTCGATTGACGCGGGCAAAGTGGCCAACTTGGTGTTATTGAGCCCTGAGCTTGAGGTGCTCAATACCTTAGTAAATGGCGACTTTACCGCGCCTATGTCTACACCCATGGCGATAATTAAGAATTAGAGGACGCATAAACGTGAATAACTTGGTTTACAGTACAGATCCTAATTGGCAAGACCCCGCAGACAAAGCGAATCAAACTGACTCTTTGTTTCCCGATGATGGTGTATTGCGCCTGCGCCGAGAAACTAAGGGCCGCAAAGGCGCCGGTGTGGTGTGTATTTATGGTGCGACCAATGAGCAAGTCGGCGACTTGGCCAAGCAACTGAAAAAATTGCTCGGCACAGGCGGCGCCATCAAGAAAGGCGTGATTGAAATTCAGGGGGATCGCCTGCCGCAAATCGAAGCTTTCTTGCTGAAGAGCGGCTTTAAGGTGAAAAAAGTCGGCGGCTAGCTAGCCAAACTGACCGCTTATCGCTGAGGTCAAAAAGCGCTTACTAATCTAGGCTAACAGCGCCTGCGCCGTGCTTTGTAATTCATTTAATAATGCCTGCTGGGCGAGCGTTAAGGTGTGATCGACTCGGGTGACGCCATATAAGGTCACCAGTAACGGCGGGCTGATAGGCCGTGTTTGTAGGCCATCACTTGGGTTAGCAAGCCCGGTGAAGGGATCCACTATGGCCAGGCCCTGCCCCGCCGCCACTAAGTGGCGCGCCAGCTGATAGGTTTGCACCCGCGTATTAATCTGCACCGGCGGCGCCAGCGTCTCTAGATGCTGCTCTAACAGCGCGCCTAAGCCGTTCTTATCATCCAAGCCAATTATCTTTAAGCCCCCAAGACTGGCCAGCGCCAGCGGTAAGCCGGCGTCATCCTGTGGCCAAAAACCGGCGGGCGCTATAACTTGCATCTGGCCTTGAGCCAAGGCGGCACACATCAAGCTAGGATGCGTAACACGCTGCAGTGTCAGCCCAATATCCACCTGCTCGGCAACCAAGGCCGCGACTAAAGCTTGCGTATGCTCGGTGGCCAAACTCAAATCGGGTTCAGGAAAATCTAAACGCCACGCCACTAGGCCTAATGGCAATAAGCTGTGCGCCAAAGTCGGCGTGCACATTAGCCGCACACCCGCTTGTTGTTGGGGGCGTAAACTGTGCGCCAACTGGCCAAGACGTTGTAAGTCGGCGGCCAAGCGTTCACTGGGCGCTTGCAGTGCAAAGCCTTGAGCCGTGGCCACTAGCCTGCCGCGTTCACGGTGAAAGAGCGCAAAGCCCAGTTCACGTTCCGCCTGTTGTAAGCGTTTGCTCGCCGCCGGTTGTGAGATATGCAACAAATCGGCGGCGGCAGTCAAACTGCCGGTTTGTAATATCGCCTGAAACAAGGCGATGTGGCCTAACTGCATGCTCGCTCCTCAGATCCTCACAGTTCACCTCTGGCTTCTGTCTTTCAGCCAAAGTCCATAACCAAAGGTTATGGTTAACGTGGATTTTTTCATTATTCACCCCGCTCGGCAATGCCTATGCTAAGTCCATCAGCTTTTTTAAGAGACTCATTATGCGGATTGCAATCATCGGCGGCGGTGTAATTGGTTTAACCACGGCGTTCGCGCTCATTAACAAAGGCCACAGCGTCGACTTATTTGAACAAGAGTCTGACGTGGGCCAAGCCACCAGCTTTGCCAATGGCGGCCAGCTGAGTTATCGCTACGTGTCACCGCTGGCGGATGCGGGTGTGCCTCTGCAAGCCTTAGGCTGGATGTTTAAAGCTGATGCGCCGCTGCGCTTTCGCCCGCAACTGAGCTGGCACCAATGGCAATGGTGCTGGCGCTTCTTAACCGCCTGTCGGCACAGCGTGAATCAGCGTAACGGCGCCCACTTATTACGGCTCGCCCTGTTCAGTCAGTCGGTCTTGCATGACTGGCAGAAAAATAAGGATATAAACGACTTTTCATGGCGCGCCAATGGCAAGCTGGTGATTTATCGCGATCAGGGCCATTTTCGCCACGCCGCACACAAGATCAAAAACGACGCCCGACAGCACATATTAAATGTCGAGGCCTGTGTTGCGGCTGAGCCCGCCTTAGCCCACTTAGCTCCACAGCTGCAAGGGGGCATTTTCTCCGCCGGTGATGAGGTGGGTGATTGCCAGCTATTTTGTCAGCGCTTATTAGCGAGCTTAACGCAACACCCGCATTTCACCTTGCACACAGAGCAGCGCATCACGGGCCTTAAGGTGGAGCAAGGCCGAGTGCGCGCGCTGGACTTAGAGAATGGTCATTCTCAGGCCGAACAGTTCGAGGTAGACCAGCTGGTAGTGGCAGCGGGTATGGGCAGCCTAGGCTTATTGAAGAACGTCGGCATTAAGGTGCCCTTGTATCCGCTGAAAGGCTACAGCCTCACCTTGCCAGTGGCCGATTTAAGTACAGTGCCCAACACCAATGTCACCGATTATGACCGAAAAATAGTCTACGCAAGGCTAGACCAACAATTACGAGTGGCGGCCATGGTGGATATAGGTGGTAAAGAGTCTGGCAGACATAAAGCGGCGCTCGATGCCGGGCGTATTGCGTCTTTGCGCCGCCAAGCGCAAGCCAGCTTTCCCGATGCGGGGGATTTTGCACAGGCGACGCCTTGGGCCGGCTTCAGGCCAGCAACACCGGAGGGCACGCCCATTATCGGCGCCAGTACCATAAGTAATCTGTGGCTTAATCTTGGCCACGGCAGTTTAGGTTTTACGCTCGCCTGCGGCAGTGCTCAAGCATTGGCCAATTTGATTAATAATGAAGCAAGCCCTATCGACTTAACGGGCTTACAGGGGCAGTAACCGTCATTTTTATGCGTTCGCTCTCGCTTAGGCACAATAAATTAGCAATAACGCTAACTTTACATTAACGTATTTCATATATGTGACTAATTATACAGGGATATTTTTACTGTTAGTCATGTAGATATTTTATTGGGAAGTCGCCCTAAGCAATAAGAATGGAGAGTCATATATGATCAAGCTAGTTACAGGAGCCATGACGGCACTTTTACTGAGCACGCAAGTCAGCGCCGAAGCGCGTTACGTTACCATAGGTACAGGTGGTCAAACCGGCGTTTATTACACTGCGGGTCAGTCGGTATGCCGTTTATTAAACCGTGGTGCGGCTGAGCATGATATTAAATGTAATGCGCCCTCTTCTGCCGGTAGCGTCAGCAACATAGTGGCACTGCAAAACAAAGATTACGACTTTGGCTTTATTCAATCGGATCACCAATATAAGGCGCTAGAAGGCCAAGCACCTTTTGATAAAAAACCAGTAAAAAATCTACGTGCCGTGTTCTCACTGCAAAGTGAGATCCTCACCGTAGTGGTGCGCAAAGACAGTAACATCAACAACTTTGAAGACTTAAAAGGTAAGCGCGTCAATATCGGCGTACCCGGCTCAGGCAGCCGCGACACCTTCGATGAAGTTATGGCCGCCAGCGGCTGGGATAAGAGTACCTTCGCCTTGGCAGCCGAGTTAAAACCGGCTGAAATGGCGGCGGCCTTGGGCGATAACAACCTAGATGCCATTACTTATGTAGTGGGCCACCCCAGTGGTGCCATTCAAGAAGCCTTGACCACGGCGGATGCTAAGCTGATCCCCGTCACGGGTGATGGCGTCGATAAGCTGTTGGCTCAAGCTAGCTACTTTGCCAAAGCCGATATTCCTGCCGGTTTGTATCCCGGCGTAGATAAGCCTATTCCGTCCATCGGCGGCAAAGCCGTATTGGCCACCACAGAAGAAACCGATCCAGAAGTGGTGTATCAGTTGGTGAAGTCGGTGTTTGATAACTTAGATCGTTTCAAACGCTTGCATCCGGCCTTTGCCGAGCTGAAAGCCGAAGACATGATCTCAGTGGGCATTACCGCGCCCTTACACGAAGGTGCTAAGCGTTACTATAAAGAGAAAGGTTGGTTATAATGCCTAGGCTAAAGCCCGTCCTCCATGAGGTCGGGCTTTAGCCATATAAGGTTAATCATATAAATAAGAGACGCGCATCAAGCTTAAACTGTTAAATGACGTATTCTTACCTTAAGTCAAACCTCTGCTGAGCGATTAAGCAGAGGTTTACTCTTCTCTATAGCCCAATTTAACTAGGTATAACCTATGTCCGAAAAACAATTGTCCGTAGAGGAGCTGATCGCCCAAGATGTGGGTGCCCGCTCGCCCCAAGGCATAATGGCCAAAATCAGTGCCGGACTCGCTTTGCTCTGGTCGCTATTCCAGTTATGGATTGCCTCACCGCTGCCGTTTATGGTCGGCTTTGGCATTTTTAACAGTACCGAACAGCGCTCCATCCACTTGGCATTTGCCCTACTCCTGACGTTTTTAGTGTTCCCAGCGCTTAAGTCTTCTCCGCGTAATCGCGTACCGCTGTTGGATATTGCGCTGGGCCTGATTGCCGCTGCTAGTGCCGCTTATCTATTTATTTTTTATCAAGAATTATCCCAACGCCCCGGCACCTTAACCACTGCCGACCTGATCACCTCCTGTGTGGGTATCGTTTTATTATTAGAAGCCACCCGCCGTGCACTGGGTCCGCCATTGGCCATTATCGCCTTGGTGTTTTTAGCTTACAGCTTGGCCGGCCCTTATATGCCGAGCTTATTAGCCCACAGAGGCGTGACCTTTAGTGCGCTAGCCAACCATCAGTGGATCACCACCGAAGGCGTGTTTGGTATCGCGCTGGGAGTATCGACCAGCTTCGTATTTTTATTCGTATTGTTTGGCGCCCTGTTAGAGCGCGCCGGTGCCGGCCACTATTTTATTCAGTTAGCCTTTAGCTTACTTGGCCATATGCGTGGCGGCCCCGCCAAAGCGGCGGTGGTGGCGTCTGGCTTAACCGGTATGATTTCCGGCTCCTCAATTGCCAACGTGGTGACCACGGGCACCTTTACCATCCCCATGATGAAACGCACCGGATTTTCAGCAGAAAAAGCCGGTGCCGTGGAAGTGGCCTCGTCAGTGAATGGCCAGATCATGCCGCCCGTGATGGGCGCCGCCGCCTTCTTGATGGTCGAATACATTGGTATGCCCTATGTCGAAATCATCAAACATGCCTTCTTGCCCGCGGCTATTTCTTATATCGCCCTGCTTTATATAGTGCATTTAGAGTCCATGAAATTGGGCTTAGAGCCCATAGGCGGCCGCGTCCCTAAAACCTGGTTGCGCCGCTTAACCGGTTTTGCCTTTGGCGTTACCTTGACCTGTGGCTTGTCATTGGCTGTTTATTACGGCTTGGGCTGGTTGAAACCCGTGCTCGGCGAGCATGTGCTACCAGGGGTGAGCGTATTATTGGCCATCGCCTATTTAGGCTTATTAAAAATTGCTGCCAGTGTGGCACCCTTACCGCCGGAAGACCCTAACGCCAAGTTAGATAAACTGCCCGAGACCCGCGCCGTGCTGTTATCTGGCCTGCATTTCTTGCTGCCGGTGGTGGTCTTGGTGTGGTGTTTGATGGTCGAGCGTTTATCGCCGGGCTTGTCGGCCTTTTGGGGCAGCATGATGCTGGTGGTGATCTTAATCACTCAGCGTCCACTGCTGAGCTGGATGCGCCGCGATAGCAGCCATAAAGATGGCCATTTTATGGCCGGCCTAGTGGACTTGCGTGAAGCGCTGCTAGCCGGTGCGCGCAACATGATTGGCATAGGTATCGCCACCGCCGCCGCTGGGCTCATAGTAGGTGCCGTATCGCAAACCGGCGTCGGCTTAGTATTGGCCGACTTGGTCGAGCTGTTGTCGATGGGTAACTTGCTGCTGATGCTGCTACTGGTGGCGGTGTTTAGCCTGATCTTAGGCATGGGCTTGCCCACCACCGCCAACTACATAGTGGTATCTAGCTTGCTCGCTCCTGTGGTGGTGACGCTTGGTCAACAAAATGGCTTAATAGTGCCGCTCATTGCCGTGCATATGTTTGTGTTTTACTTCGGCATTATGGCGGATGTAACGCCACCGGTGGGCTTAGCGTCCTTTGCCGCGGCGGCGGTCTCGAAAGGCGATCCGATTAAAACCGGCATCACGGCGTTTTATTACAGCCTGCGCACTGCCGCATTGCCGTTCTTGTTTATCTTTAATACCGACTTACTGCTGATTGATGTTAGCTTCTGGCACGGGGTGCTCATCTTTATTATTGCCACCGCGGCTATGCTTATCTTCGCCGCCGGCACCCAAGGCTTCTTCTTGGTGCGCAGCCGTTGGTATGAAGGTGTGCTGTTATTATTAGTGGCCTTTACCCTGTTTCGCCCGGGTTTTTGGATGGACATGATCCACGACCCGTATCGTGAAGTGCCCGCATCTCAACTCGAACAAGTGTTGGATACCCTGCCCGCAGACAGCCAGTTACGGCTGCGGGTGAGCGGTTTAGATGCGGTGGGTGACATCAAAGAGTTCAGTGTCTTGCTGCCAGTGCCCTCGGGTGACACAGGTGCCGAGCGACTCGAAAAGCTGGGCCTGATGCTCTATGAGCAAGACGGCAAGGTATTGATCGACAGTGTGTCTTTCAACAGCCCCGCCGCCGATGCCGGCTTAGACTTTGATCAGCAAATCATGCTGGTACGTGCGCCCACCGAGCGCTGGACCAAAGAGTTAATGTGGATCCCTGGCTTCTTAGTGCTGGCGCTAGTGGTTTGGCTGCAACGCCGTCGCTACCCCGTAAAGGAGCGCCACCCGCTGCCTAGCATTATGTAAGCTGCAGCGATTAATAGCGTGATGATTCAATGCCTCACAGCCCCAACCTAGTTGGGGCTTTTTTATGATTTACGAGTGAGGAGTGAGGAGTGAGGCTGGTGGAATGGCCCGACTAAAGTAGACACCTATTTATGCAGCATTAAGTTGCTGCGCACATGCGTAAGGGTAAATCCTCCCAGCGAGTACTTGGCACTTGGTGATCTCTTTCCTGCCACTCATCACCATTCACACCTGACAAACAAAAACCTGAATACTTATGAACCTCAGCCATAATGCTGCCTTATTTAGGTTTTTGTAGCTGCCACTTGTTTATAAACAGAAAGTTTCGGCAGGCCAGCTTTGCTGGCAATCTTTAAATAAAAACATAAAACCGTGGCGAAGTCCTCTTCGCCGAAGAGACGGCCACCTACGTTGTAACCCATTGAATCTATTGACGCTTAAGTTACTGAAACATGGCTGAACTTTGTGGGTAATCAGGAACAAAAAAGCCCTGACGCACGGTCAGGGCTTGTTGAGATATCAGGCTATCCAGCCTTAGCCAAAGATATTGAAGCTCTCGGCATTCAACCACAGGTGCACCATCATACTGGCTACGTAGCCGAGCAAAATCACTGGAGCCCACTTCAGGTGACCACCGAAGGTGTACATGCCGCGCGCTTGTCCCATTAAAGCCACACCCGCCGCCGAGCCCACCGACAACAAGCTACCGCCCACGCCCGCAGCCAAGGTGACCAGCAACCAGTTACCGTGAGACATTTCAGGGTTCATGGTTAATACCGCAAACATCACGGGTATGTTATCGACCACAGCCGAGATCAAGCCGATGGCAATGTTGGCATAAGTCGCATCCCAGTTGCCGTATAACAGCTCAGAGCCCAGCGCCAAGTAACCCATAAAGCCGAGGCCACCCACACACATCACCACGCCGTAGAAGAACAATAAGGTGTCCCACTCAGCACGAGCCACCTTGCTGAACACATCAAACGGCACCACGCTGCCTAAGCGTTCCAAGGCTTCTTCATCGCCACGCTTGGCGGCCATAATTTTTTTGCGCGCCACCGAACTCTCCAAGGTTTGACGCAGGTAATAGCCGAAAAATTGTAAGTAGCCGAGGCCCGTCATCATGCCCAGTACCGGCGGCAAGTCGAGCACGCTTTGGCAGGCCACGGCGGTGGCTACCGTCAACAAGAATAAAAAGACGATGCGCAGTGCGCCTCGCTTCAATACGGCTTTTTCATACACAGCCACTGGGCAACGATTTTCAATAAAGAAACTCATGATAATGGCCGGGACTAAATAGTTCACCACAGCCGGAATAAACAAAATGAAGAACTCATTAAATTCAATGATGCCCGCTTGCCACACCATTAAAGTAGTAATGTCACCAAAGGGGCTAAAGGCACCACCGGCGTTAGCGGCGATAACGATATTAATGCAGCAGATATTGATAAATTTCTTATCGCCCTCGGCCACCTTGATCACCACGGCACTCATCAACAGCGCCGTGGTTAAGTTGTCTGCCACCGGCGAAATAAAGAACGACAAGATACCGGTGAGCCAAAATAACGACTTATAACTAAAACCGCGGCGGATCATCCAAGAACGCAAGGCATCAAACAGGCCGCGGTCTTCCATGGCGCTGATATAGGTCATGGCCACCAGCAAAAACAGCAACAGCTCTGCGTATTCTAATAAGTTATGACGAAAGGCTTCTTTGGGTAGGTCACCGATGCCATTATTCATATAGACCCAACCGATGGCGACCCAGATAATACCTGCGGCCACTAATACCGGCTTAGACTTTCTCAGATGCAGATATTCTTCGGCCATCACCAAGATGTAGGCGAAGGCGAACACGGCGAGCGCAAACATACCTATGTTGGTATGAGTTAAATCCAGCGGCAATTCAGCCGCCGCAACTGAAGTACTGAACAGTAAGCCCAGCCCTCCTAAGGTGAGTAAAGACAGCTTCCTTTGCATGTTTTCTCTCTCTTTTTGTTATTTTGGTTATTTTGGCTTTTTTGTTATTTTGGCTATAGCTATTAGGGTGTTTTTTACTCTATGTTCTACAAATGAAGCCTAACATAAAGCCCTCGACAAAGTGCCTCGCATTCTTAGCACTGGCTCGCATTTTTCAAGTCGAAATGCGCCAGATCAAACTTAAGCCTAAACCTCTGCTAATCCTTTCATTTAAGCCCTGCTAGCTGCCCCAATAAATGGCACAGGTTAACGTCGCCACTCGATTTTTATCGACTAAAAGTAAATATTTACTCTTGTTTTTTGCATGATTTTTCACGAACATGCTGTTTTAGCCTTTGTTAGCCAAGGATGCTCTGTGCGCGATATAGATGCAGCATTAGTAAAAGCGTTTCGTCAATCTAGCCCCTATGTGAATTTACATAGAGGCTCTACTTTCGTGGTGATGTTGGGCGGCGAAGCCATAGATCAAGAAAACTTCCCTAATATCATCAGTGATATAGCGCTATTGACCAGCCTTGGCATTCGCTTAGTGATAGTGTTTGGCGCCCGTCCGCAAATTGACCGAGGCTTGAGCGAGGCCAAGTTAGACAATGTGTTTCATAAACACACCCGCGTGACCGATGAGCACAGCTTTCGCATCATCAAAGACGTGTGTGGCGGCCTGCAGATGGACATAATGGCGCGCTTATCCATGGGCTTGATTAATACACCCATGCAAAATGCCCGCATCAACGTGGTGACCGGTAACTTTGTGACCGCTCAGCCCTTGGGTGTAGACGACGGCGTCGACTATCAACACTCAGGCCGGGTGCGCCGTATTCACACCGACGCCATCAATCACCAATTAGTGAATGGCGCTACCGTGCTTATCTCGCCCATTGGTTTCTCTGTCACAGGTGAGAGCTTTAACTTATCGTCCGAAGAATTAGCACGTCGCTTAGCCATTGAGCTAAAAGCCACTAAGTTGATTGGTTTTTGCTCCCAGCTGGGCGTGCTTAACGAAGAAGGCGTGGCCATTCCTGAATTGTTCCCAGAACAAGCCGAAGAACACTTGCAACAGCAGATAGCCGAGGGCGATACCTTGTCTGGCACGGCGCGCTATCTGCGCGCGGCCATTGCCACCTGCCGCGCCGGCGTGCCACGCAGCCATCTGGTGAGCTACAAAGAAGATGGCGCCCTTATTCAAGAGCTGTTTACCCGCGACGGCTTAGGCACCCAATTGGTGAGCCTAAGTGCCGAGCAGGCCCGTCAGGCACGCATCGACGACATAGGTGGCATCTTGGATCTGATCCGTCCGCTCGAAGAAGAAGGCGTCTTGGTGCGCCGCTCCCGCGAACAGCTAGAGATGGAGATAGATCAGTTCACCATCATCGAAAAAGATGGCGCCATTATTGGCTGCGCCGCCTTATATCCCTTCCCAGAAGAAGCCATGGCGGAAATGGCCTGTGTGGCCATACACCCAGACTACCGACGGGGCAGCCGCGGCGACATGTTGTTGCTTAAGGTAGAAGAGCAGGCGAAGAAGCGCGGCATGAGCCGACTGTTTATCTTAACCACCCGCTCCATTCATTGGTTTAGAGAACGCGGCTTTGAGCCGGTAGACGTGAGCGCGCTGCCAATGGGCAAGCAAGCGCTGTATAACTACCAGCGTCGCTCGAAAATTATGATGAAAGACTTAATCTAAGTCTTTCATCAGTTGACAATAAAGCACTAGCTAGTAAAGATGTGTGGCCCGATTTTCGGGCAGAAGAGGTGCGTTATTCAGGTAACCGGTGCTAGGAGCTGCTACTCCCATCATGCTCGGCCAGGGGAGATAACGCCGAGAGGAGCTCAAGAGCAGTTTGAGCTCCTCGGCTATGAGGGCTGAATCCTTCAGGCTGTCGCCTAACCAAGGGCTGGCGTGCTTCTAAGTGACCTTTGGTCTTGACTACAAGTAACCGTAAGGCGTGAAGTGTAGGCGTGACAAGTAAACCGTAATTCGTAGATCCTGAGCGCTATCACAGCACCTGACCTCATGTTTAACGCTTCACTCTTCACCCCCTCACTCCTCACTGTTTGCAGCCGTTTCCCATTATTTTTTATTTGCACCTATTCAAGGAGCTGCAGTTGAGCCAGTTAACCGTTGCTAAATTTGGTGGTACCAGCGTCATAGACGCCGAGGCCATGAGTCGTTGTGCCCTCATTCTTGAACAAAATCCCGACACCCGAGTGGCGGTATTGAGCGCCAGCTCTGGCGTGACCAATATTTTGGTGGCGCTGGCTTCCGGCGAGCAGCAGCCCGAGGCGCGCAGCGCCTTGTTAAAGCAACTCACCGATATTCAGCAAGGCATTCTCAATAGCCTAGATAAGCCGGAAATGTTGACTCGACACATTGACGACATCTTAGTGCACATCAAAGAGTTGTCTGACAGCGCCGCTATTAGCCCCACCAAGGCCTTGCACGATGAAATCGTGTCTCAGGGTGAGCTAATTTCGACGCGCTTGTTTGTGGAGCTATTGCGCAGCCGTGGCACGCCTGCGGTGTGGTTTGATGTGCGCAAAGTGATGCGCACCGACGACCGCTTTAGCCGCGCCACCCCAGATTTGGCTAATTTACAGGCCGAAGTCACAAAAGAACTACTGCCCTTGTGTGCTAATCAACTAGTGGTCACCCAAGGCTTTATCGGCGCCGCCAAAGATGGTCGCACCACTACCCTTGGTCGTGGCGGCAGTGATTTTTCTGCCGCCCTGTTGGCTGAGGCGCTCAACGCCGCAGCCATCCAGATCTGGACCGATGTGCCAGGCATTTACACCACAGATCCACGCTTAGTCACCACGGCGCGCCCGATTCGCGAGATAAGCTTCAGCGAAGCCTCAGAAATGGCCACTTTTGGCGCTAAGGTCTTGCACCCAGCTACCCTGCAGCCGGCGGTACGCCAGCAAATTCCGGTATTTGTGGGTTCAAGCCGAGAGCCTGAAGCCGGCGGCACCTGGATCCGTAATGAAACCGACAGCCAGCCGCTGTTTCGCGCCATTGCCCTGCGCCGCAATCAGGTGCTGCTCACACTCACCAACCAGAGCATGTTTCAGGTGCACGGCTTCTTGGCGGAAGTGTTTGGCATCTTGGCCAAGCATAAAATCTCCGTGGATTTGATCACCACCTCGGTGATCAGCGTATCGCTCACCCTAGACTCAGGTGCCGAGCTGTTAACGGACGAAGTGCGTGAAGAGCTGAACAAACATTGTCATTTGCAAGTAGAGCACGACTTGGCGTTGATAGCCTTAATCGGTAATCGCATGAGCGAAGTCAGCGGTACCGGCACTCAGGTATTTAAAGCCTTATCTGACGTAAACGTGCGCATGATCTGCTACGGTGCCAGCTCTCATAACCTGTGTTTCTTAGTACCAGAAGCCGACTCAGACCGCGTAGTGAACACCCTGCATCAAGAGTTGTTGCCTGCTTAGTTAGTTCTTCGCAACCGCTCACGCTAGTCCCATAGAAAAAGGCCGTTATCATCCGATAACGGCCTTTTTTCTCACCACTGTCTCGTCACGTTTTTATCACACTATACTGGCTTAACCGCCTAGCTTGGCCTTTCTGCCAGCACTTCACTGATATGCACGTAAAAAGGCTGCAGCTCATCTTCGCCCTGCAACAACAGCTGGTGGTTAGGCACATCGACTTCCAGTATATAGCCGGAGCCCACAGTGGTGTGGCATTGCATACCTGGCTTGAGTTCTTGAATATCCATATTCAGTCCTTTTTGTGAAGCGTGAAGCGAAAAAATATAGCACCAAACACCAAGCGTAAAGATAGCCGATTTTCTCAATGAAAAAGGCCAGCACTGAGTGCTGGCCTTTTTACCTTAGCTGACTTCACTCACGTCAGTGGTTACTTCTTGCCTTTCTCAGCTTGCACCCACTTGCCGTTCACATAATGCGCGGTCCAGCCGGTGGCTTTTTTCTCAATTTCCGTCATCACGTACTGCTCTTTATTCTTGCGGCTATAACGCACCACGGCTTTGTTGCCGTCGGGGTCTTGGGTCGGCGCCTCGGTCAGATACAAGAACTTAGGTGACAATCGGTCTTTAAACTGCACCAGCTCTTCCACTAAGGGCGCACGGGTTTCTCGCGACTTAGGGAAATTGCTGGCCGCCATAAAGATACCGGATGCGCCATCGCGTAACACAAAATAAGCGTCAGACTGAGTACAAGGCAGTTCGGGTAAATGCACAGGATCTTCTTTGGGCGGTGCTACGTCGCCATTTTTTAAGATCTTGCGGGTATTTTTACACTCTTCATTGGTACAGGCCATGTACTTACCGAAGCGGCCATTTTTCAGCTGCATTTCGGCTTGGCAGCGATCGCACTCGATCACTGGGCCATCGTAGCCTTTGAGCTTAAACTGCCCTTCTTCCAACTCATAACCATCGCAGTCGGGATTTTGACCACACACATGGAGCTTGCGCTTATCATCGATAAAGTAGGCATCCATGGCGGTGCCACACTTCTCACAACGGTGCTTGGCACGCAGGGCATCGGTTTCGGCTTCTTCGTCATTAGCCAGTACAAACTCATCACCGGGTACCAAGTTAATGGTTTGCTTACAGCGCTCTTTCGGCGGCAAGGCATAGCCAGAGCAGCCCAAAAACACGCCTGTGCTGGCGGTACGAATGCCCATATCTCGGTCGCAGGTCGGGCATTTAATGTCGGTGAGCACCATTTCATTGGCGCGCATGCCGCCCTCTTCTGCGGGTCGTTCGGCGTTAGCCAGCTCTTCTGTAAATTCCGCGTAAAAGGCGTCCAGTACTGTGGTCCAGTTCAGCTCGCCGTGAGCAATTTCATCGAGCTTGCTTTCCATTTGCGCGGTGAAGTCGTAGTTCATCAGCTCGGCAAAACTTTCTTGCAGCCTGTCGGCGACAATTTCGCCCATTTTCTCCGCATAGAAACGACGGCTTTCCACTTTTACATAACCGCGGTCTTGAATGGTCGAGATAATAGCCGCATAAGTCGAAGGACGGCCGATGCCGCGCTTTTCTAGCTCACGTACCAAGGCCGCTTCACTAAAGCGCGCCGGTGGCTTGGTAAAGTGCTGCTTAGGGTCCAGCTGCTCAAGTTTAAGGGTCTCGCCAGCTTGCACCGCCGGCAAGACGGTATCTTCGCCTTTGCGGCCCTTGGCGGCTTCTTGCACCTTGGTCCAACCGGCAAAGCGCAAGATGCGACCACGGGCTTTCAAGTCATAGTCACCGGCACGCACCGTGATAGTGGTACTGTCATATAACGCAGGCATCATCTGGCAGGCCAAAAACTGGCGCCAAATCAAGTCATATAAACGCTTGGCGTCCGCTTCCATGCCATCTAAGTTTTCTGCCGTTAACGCCACGTCCGATGGACGAATCGCTTCGTGCGCTTCTTGGGCATTGGCCTTGGCGCTATAAACGATAGGATTTTCTGGCAGGTAGTTAGCACCAAACTGCTGTTCAATTAGTTCGCGGGCGCTGGCTACCGCTTCTTGGCTTAAGTTGGTGGAGTCGGTACGCATATAGGTGATGTAGCCGGCTTCATACAAGCGCTGGGCCAACATCATGGTACGTTTTACACCAAAGCTTAAGCGGGTGCTGGCCGCCTGCTGCAAGGTAGACGTAATAAAAGGCGCCGATGGTTTGCTTTGGGTGGGCTTATCATCGCGCGACACCACTTCATAGGTAGCGGCCTTAAGACTGGACACCGCTGCCATGGCGTCGGTTTCGTTATCGGGCTTAAATTCTTTGCCCTTAAATTTTGCCACCGCCATCGATAGCGCCAGCTTATCGGTATTGCTGAGCTCGGCTTGAATATCCCAATACTCTTCCGGGACGAAGGCTTTAATCTCGCGCTCTTTTTCTACCAGCAAGCGTACCGCTACCGATTGTACGCGGCCTGCAGATAAGCCACGGGCCACTTTCTTCCACAACAGAGGCGACACCATGTAGCCAACCACGCGATCTAAAAAACGGCGCGCTTGTTGGGCGTCCACGCGAAACTGATTGAGCTCAGAGGGCTGACTAAAAGCTTCTTGAATAGCAGACTTGGTGATCTCGTTAAATACTACCCGCTTAAAGCGCGACTCGTCCCCACCGATCAGCTCTTTGAGGTGCCAAGCAATGGCTTCCCCTTCGCGGTCCAAATCCGTTGCGAGATAGATGATGTCGGCTTTTTCGGCCAGCGCTTGTAATTCGGTGACTACCTTCTCTTTGCCCGGCAAAATTTGATAGTTTGCCTGCCAGCCATTGTTGGGATCTATGCCCATGCGCGCAATCAAGGCTTTTTGGTCTTTTTGCGCTTTCAATTTGGCCTTTTGTTCTGGGCTCAGCGTTTTGGTATCGGTTTTTTTGGCCGGCGCTTTTTTAGCAATGGCCGATCCTGAGGTCGGCAAGTCACGCACGTGACCGATACTAGACTTGACGATAAAGTCTTTGCCCAGATATTTGTTGATGGTTTTTGCCTTAGCAGGCGACTCCACTATTACCAGCGATTTACTCATAAAGCGCGTTTCTATCCTTCAGGTCTGGCCCCAAGCTGGGGTCCGGCGGCAAGGTGATGACGGCTGTATAAGTGAAAATGCCGTGGAATGCAAACTTGCCCGCAGAAAATGAATCGAATTTATATGGTCTTATTAACGCCTTGATACCAACAGGAATCAACCGGTTTTTTAGCTAGGCTGACTGTTCGTCCGCTTTTTAGGCATTGTTTTAGTTATGTTTTAGTTATGTTTTAGTTATGTTTTAGTTATGTTTTACTTATGTTTACTTATATTTTGCGTAAAGCTAGTTTAGCTTTGCTGGTGTGCTCTCACACCCGCGATTGCTGTTAATGTTAAGTTACAACTCACACAGAAAGCCACCTATAATGGCGCAAAAGTAAAAAGCCGCCATTTTCAGCGCTCATATTAAGCATTACGCACGCAGCAATTAAGGAGCCAGACTATGGCGCAGCACTCGCACACAGCACTGTCCTTTGAGGTCAACTTTGATGGCTTAGTGGGCCCTACTCACAACTACGCTGGGCTGTCTTACGGCAATGTGGCTTCACAAAGTAGCGCACAAGCGAGTTCGAATCCAAAACAAGCCGCACTACAAGGTTTACAAAAAATGAAAACCTTAAGCGATTTAGGCTTAATCCAAGGGGTATTAGCCCCTCAAGAACGCCCCGACGTGCATACCTTGCGCCGACTGGGCTTTAGTGGCAGTGACGCCCAAGTGCTGGACAAAGCCTATCTCTCCGATCCTATGTTATTAGCCGCAGTCTGCTCGGCCTCCAGCATGTGGACTGCCAATGCGGCCACCATTTCCCCTAGCGCCGACACCCAAGATAATCGCGTGCATATTACGCCCGCCAACCTGAATAATAAGTTTCACCGCGCCATCGAGCATGAGGTTACGGGCCTTATCTTGCGTCGGGTGTTTAATCATGATGATTATTTCTGCCATCACCCTGCGCTACCCGGTCAAGACGCCTTTGGCGATGAAGGTGCGGCTAACCACACGCGCTTGTGTATTGATTATCATGAACCCGGGCTTGAGTTGTTTGTGTATGGGCGCTGCGCTTTTAATGGGCATTTACCTGCGCCACAGCGCTACCCAGCCCGTCAAACGTTGGAAGCCTCGCGTGCCGTGGCCCGATTACACGGTTTGAGCGAGCACAATACGCTGTTTATTGCCCAAAACCCGCATGTGATCGATCAGGGCGTGTTTCACAACGACGTGATTGCGGTAGGCAACCAAAACCTGCTGTTTTTTCATGAGTTGGCGTTTTTAGATACGCCTGCCGTCTTGAGCGAAATCAGGGCTAAGTTACCTAATACCGAGCTGCATTTGCTTGCCGTTACTCAGGCTGAGGTGCCGTTAGCGGACGCCATCAGTAGCTACTTATTTAACACGCAAATCGTGACGTTAGCTCCCGGGAATATGGCGATTATTGCGCCCTTAGAATGCGCGCACACCCCCAGCGTCAAGGCCTATTTAGACCGGTTACCCAGCTTAAACACGCCTATTAAAGCGGTGCATTATATTGATGTAAAACAGAGTATGCGCAATGGTGGCGGCCCTGCCTGTTTACGCCTGCGGGTGGCTCTAACCCAAGCCGAGTTGGCAGCCACAAACAAGGCTTGCTTGATGAATGATGCGCTTTTTACCCAACTCAACACTTGGGTGGAGCGTCACTACCGAGATCAATTAAGCGTGAGCGACTTGCGCGACCCTGATTTATTGCTTGAATCGCGCAGCGCTCTGGATGAGCTAAGCCAAGTTTTAAACTTAGGCAGTGTGTATGAGTTTCAACTCGAATAGTGAGGAGTGAGGAGTGAGGAGTAAAAGGTGAGGTGTTTGTTTATGCGTTTCACGCCTTACATCTCACTCTTCACCTTTATTAACTAAACGGCCGTTGGGCGGCAGAGATAAACTTAAGTACCGCACGACTGATGCCTAATTCGACCGCTTGGCTGAGCTTGTCTTTGAGGTTTTTCTTGGGCTGATAATGCAGGCGGATCACCCGCTTGTTCCCGCTTTGGCTCAGCAAGTATTCACTGCTGGTCGATAATTCATCCACCAAGCCTAACTCCAGTGCATCTGTGCCCAACCAGTGCTCACCGGTGGCCACTTTTTCCAGCGCCAAGGCGGGGCGGTTTTGCGCGATAAAGTCTTTAAATCTGTGGTGGATAACTTCCAACTCTTGCTGAAACTTAGCGCGGCCCGCGTCGTCGTTTTCACCAAACAGCGTTAAGGTGCGCTTAAAGGCGCCGGCGGTGTGCAACTCCACATCTATGTCTTTATTTTTCAGAAATTTATTAAAGTTAGGCATTTGCGCCACCACGCCGATGGAGCCGACGATAGCAAACGGCGCGGCAATAATGCGCTCTGCCACACAGGCCATCATGTAACCGCCACTGGCTGCCACTTTATCAACGGCAACCGTTAACTTAAGACCATGGGCTTTAATACGCGCTAATTCGGCGGCACCTAAACCATAGCCGTGCACCACACCGCCACCGGATTCTAAGCGCACCAAGACTTCATCGCCCGCCTTGGCCAATTGCAGCAAGCCGGTAATTTCGCGGCTTAACCCACTCACTTCATGGGCGTCCATGCTGCCATTAAAATCCAGTACATAGAGGCGCGCCCTGTCGTCTTGGGCTTTTTTATCGGCTTTGGCTGCGGCTTTAAATTGCTGCTTTAACTGCTTGCGCTCGGCATCGTTGAGGGCACAAGCCATTTGTAATTGCTGTTGCTGCTGGTGTAAGTCTGCACTCACATCCTCTAAATTTAGGCGATTCGCTCCCTTCTTTGGCCGCATGGCGGCGTTGGCTATCAGCGCAATGACAAATCCTATGGCTAACACCCAGGTCAGGGCTTTAGCGGCAAACAGGCCATACTGGTAAAAAAAATCTAACATAAGGTATCCTTGAGACCGGCACAAAGCCTAAAGGCCCATTGTAAAAGTCTTAAGCTAGAACACCAACCGTCATTTTACTTATCGTCTAGCTAAAGCTGCTTTCGCTTGTACAGCAACACCTTAGACCAGTATTTTTAGTGCTTAACACTAGCATCCCAGCCCAGAGTCTGGTTTGATCCCAGTATTATCTGTTTAACAGTTACTTATTACCTATTACTTAAGAGAACCCAGCCCAGATGCTCGATTATCATGCAGCCCCCGATTTACTGGCAGAAAAAGTGATTTTAATTACCGGCGCCGGCGATGGCATTGGCCGCCAAGCCGCACTGCATTATGGTGCCCACGGCGCTACCGTTATCTTGCTCGGCAAAACCGTGAACAAGCTAGAAGCTGTGTACGATGAGTTACTTGCCCAAGGCAGCCCAGAGCCGGCCATTATTCCGCTCGACTTAAACGGCGCCACTAAGACCCATTATCAAGACTTGAGCGAGACCCTTAAGCAACAGTTTGGTCGCTTAGATGGCGTGTTATTTAATGCCAGCCATCTGAGCGTGTTAGGTCCGTTTGAAATGATCGGCGAAGATCAGTGGGACAAGGTGATGCAGGTCAACCTTAAGTCGCAATTTTTGCTGACCCAAGCCTTGTTGCCGCTGTTAAAAGCCACGCCTGAGTCGTCTATTATTTACACCAGCTCAGGTGTGGGTAAGAAAGGCCGCGCCTACTGGGGCACCTATGCCATTTCCAAGTTTGCTACCGAGGGCATGATGCAAGTGCTGGCCGATGAGTTAAGCAATAGCTCGGTACGGGTGAACTGCATTAATCCCGGCGCCACCCGCACCGATATGCGCTCCCGTGCGTATCCGGGTGAAGATCCGACCAGCTTACGCACTCCCGCCGAGATCATGTCGCTCTATCTGTATTTAATGGGCAAAGACAGCTTGGCCATTAACGGCCAATCCCTCGATGCGCAACCAGATAAAGTGCAGCGTAACGCCTAATGCTTGATTTGCTTGGCCACCTTACGCAAGGAAGTAACCGTTAGCTGAGCCTAATTCACAAGGAAGAGTCTCCCATGTACCGCCCAAAAAGTACCATTGAACAATGGCGTATTTTTCAAGCCGTGGTCGATCATGGGGGCTACGCTCAGGCGGCTGAAAAACTGAATAAAAGTCAGTCGTCGCTTAACCATGCTGTCGCCAAGCTGCAGCAAGGATTAGGGGTCGCGCTTTTAGAAGTTAAAGGCCGCAAAGCCTATCTTACCCCCGAAGGTGAGGTGTTTTTGCAGCGCTCGCGTAAGCTCACCTATGGCATGCAAGAGCTGGAGTTATTGGCCGATGTACTGGCCAGTGGCTGGGAGCCGATATTGCGCATAGTGGTGGAGGCTTCTTTGCCCCGTCAGCCCTTATATCAAGCCTTAAGTGATTTTTCATTGCGATCGCGAGGATGCCGCATCCATTTAATGGAAGCTCAACCCGCAGGCTGCCAAGCCGTGATCAGCAAACAAGCCGCCGATATGGTGCTAGCTAGTCAAGTGGATGCCGGAGTGACTAGCTTGCCGTTACTGAGTACGGTTTATGTACCGGTATGCGCACCTGGGCATGTACTCACTGAACTCGATGAGGTGAGCGCACTCGACTTAGATGCACAGCTAGAATTAGTGCTTGCGGAGAGTAAAGAAACGGAAGAAGGCTGGGAAAAAGCCGAACAACGCTGGGTGATCAATCACCTACACGACACTTTGTCGTTACTTCGCCGCGGCGTGGGCTTTTCTTGGTTACCACTGGAAGCGGTAGCCCCTTTGCTGGAAGCCAAGATTTTGGTGCGCTTACCCATGACGAATCAAGCATTGCGCAAGCGTTTTTCGCATCTAGTATTGCCTCATTCTAGCCCGCCGGGCCCTGCGGCCAGCCTACTATTAACCTTAATTCGCCAGCATTACACCAAAGCCACAACTTAGGCTGCTTGTTGCCAGCCGCTCACGGCTTCCTTATGCTGAAGCCCTTATCTTTTGCCCAAAAGCCCCTATTTTGAGAGGCCCATATTGAGAGATTCCATGTTTGATTTTGATGAGCAGATAGACCGTCGCCCCACTCGCGCCTTAAAGTGGCTTAAATACGAAGGCACCGACATTTTGCCCATGTGGGTTGCAGACACCGAGTTTAAAGCGCCTCCGGCCGTGATTAAGGCCCTTGCTGAGCGCGTTGAGCATGGCATCTTTGGCTATAGTCGCCCAAGCAACGAATTAACCGAGCTTATTATCAAGCGCATGCAGGAGCGCTATCACTGGAAAATTGACGCCGACTGGCTGGTGTATATGCCAGGTGTGGTACCGGCTTTAAACTTGGCCTGCGAGACCTTTAGTGAGCCTAACGGCAACATTATTACCGTTAAACCGATTTATTATCCGTTTTTGCACGCACCCGGCTTTCATGGACGCAAGGCCGCCTATGTGGACATGGTAGAAGTAGATGGTCGTTGGTTAGTGAATTTAGAGCAGCTAGAAGAGCAGGCCAAACACAGCGACTTATTTTTGCTGTGTAACCCTCATAATCCGGGCGGCACTATTTATAGCGAAGCGGAATTACTGGCCATTAATGAGATTGCCGAACGTCACAATGTGATTGTGTGCTCTGATGAAATTCACTGTGACTTATTGCTCGACGAGAGCCAAGCGCATATTCCCTATGCGGCCTTAAATGAAGATGCGGCGAATCGCAGCATCGTTTTAATGGCTCCAAGTAAGACCTTTAATATCGCCGGTCTATGCTGCTCCTTCGCCATTATTCCTAATGCCGAATTACGTAATCGCTTCACTCGCGCGGCGCGCGGCATTATGGCCGATGTTAACTTATTGGGATTTGTAGCCGCAGAAGCCGCTTATAAAGAGGGTGACGATTGGTTGAGGGCTCAGCTGGACTATTTGCGGGAAAACCGCGACTTGCTCGTAACGCGCCTCAATCAGGTGCCGGGCGTAAAGGTGCTGTCACCACAAGCCACTTATCTGGCGTGGATTGATATTAGTGCACTGGATCTTGAAGACCCAATTGGTTTCTTTGAGCAAGCCGGTGTCGGCGTGTCAGCTGGCGGTCAGTTTGGTGGCAGTGACTTTATTCGCCTTAACTTTGGCTGCCCCCGCGCCATGTTAGAAGAAGCCCTAGATCGTATGATTGGCGCCATTAACGCCCGTTAATTACCAAACGCTGATCAAATAACAAGGCCGCTTAAGCTAACAAGCTGAAGCGGCGTTTTTATGAGAAAGATCAAGACTAAAGATTTTTTCGCCACGCTTCTTTGTTACGAGAGACACGGAAGAACACGGAAAAATAGTGATCAGATCTGAAAATGACTCTAACGGTAAGTGCCATCCCAGCTAGCAGTAGTGGAGCTCTTACCAACAATAGGATCTTATCTCTCGTCGCACGTGAACTGTTTTCGTGTTCTTCCGTGGCAAAAATAGGGTAAAGGCTGGGGTGTTTGGTTTAGTCCACGCACCCACTTCACCCTTTGCGCTTCACCCTTCACGGATTTAAAACACAAAAAAGGCCTTGCTTTGCAGCAAGACCTGTTTCGTTTTTTATGGCGGAGGAGCAGGGATTTGAACCCTGGATGGGCTATAAACCCATGCCGGTTTTCAAGACCGGTGCATTCAACCACTCTGCCACCCCTCCGAACGAGATGGATAATACGGACACTTGCGGCCGCTGTAAATAGCAAACATGTTCAACTGCTGACTAATGCAGCAATTTTACGGAAACTTTAGACTTTTTTTGTTAAACGTATAATTTTACAACAAAAACGTTCACAGCACTTAGCGGCTCGGCTAATAGCTCAGCCCTTGCTGCGCGACCCTATTACCTACATCAGGCTAAATTGATCGCTCTTTGGCCGCCGTCTTGTAAACAGCTATATCGCCGTCAGCACTAACTTATAACGTTGGAGTTGCAAACTCGTCTTTTATTTTATAGGTATTTTGAATACACTTTTAACTCGAAATGCATCCAACTGCCGCACACCACTCTTATTTTCTCTTGAGGTTATATGCACCTAAAACACCGACTGCGTGACGCAACCCTCGCCGGTCTTGCCGCGTTCACAGCCGTGATAGTGTTGAGCTATCTGAAAGACTGGACCCATTTTATAGTACTCAGTGCACCGCTGGGCGCCACTTTAGTGCTGCTGCTGCTGTTACCCTCAGCGCCGCTTTCTCGACCTAAGCACGTTATTTTGGGTCATCTGTTAACCACAATACTGACCATTATTGGTCTAAAATTTATTCCCGATCCCATGATAGGGCTGGCGGTGTGCTTTGGCTTAAGTTTTACCTTAATGGTGTTAACCGACACCCTGCATCCGCCCGCTGGTGCCAATCCCATTTTGATTTATTTGGCGGATCCTGAGCTAGCGCCGCTGGACTTTATCTTGCCGACCTTGTTTGGCACCTTGTTTATGGTCGGCTTTGCCAGTGTTTACCATTATATTTTCACCCATAGGCGCTACCCCTTCGGCCCTAAAGTACCTAAAGCGAGTAAGATTAAAGAAGCAGATACCCCAGTTAACATCAACACCAAACCATGAGCAGCGCCTCTCCTAACTCACACTAACCATTTGGCAGTTAAAGCAGCTTAAGAAGATTCGTTAACGCGATTTTCTAGGGTTCATCCTCACCTCTGTACATTCTCGTTTCACTTATTGCAGCAACCTTAACTAAATCTTCCGCTTTTACGCTTCACCAGTTATTAAAACACCAACGCAAAAAGAGCGCCTAAGCGCTCTTTTTTAAGTCTAACTGGAATGCAAGTTCATCGCTGTTAGCTTAGAAATGCCATTCTAGATTAAACGTTGGCGCATGAGTATCAGCGCCGGGCACATCGGTAATACCGAACTTATTATTCCAGTATTCGTAACCTACACCAGCCCAAACGGCATTACTCTTGTTAAAGGCCAGTTGACCTACATCGACCATCAGAGATGCGCGTACTAACTGCTCCTCTGCGGTGCCTTTACCTTTAGCCGTGTTGTAGTTACCAAAACCTTGGAACTTCATAGGTACAGGACCGGCTTGGAATGGAAGTCCCCAGCTCAGGCTATAAACTGTGTAGTCATCAAAAGTAATGTCTCTTTCATCTGCAGTATTCTTAGTACCGTTATGATTACGCTCGTGAGCGTACAAGACGCTGAAGTCGAGGAAGCCCTTAGGTACATTAAACTTTAGGGTAGGACCCACTACCAACAGCTGCTTGCGTGGAGCTACTGCTGTATTTTTTGTGTTCAAATCAAAACCGGCAGTCAAGGCTACTTCTTTTACTGGACCAAAACTAAAGTCTTGATTAAACACTTTACCTAAAAGCAGCTGGTGACGATAAGTTACATAGGCTTCAAATGCACCATCACCCTCACCTCGCTTATCACCATTTGCAGGATCCATATTATCGGACTGTAGCAAATCAACGTTAAAGAAGTTTTGACCATAGTCATAACCACTGGCGTGAGTCAGGCTCAAGATATGCTTTTCAATATCATTAGAGTTAAACGGTTCAGTGAAATCAGAACCATAACGATAACCAACAAAAGTATCAGACCAGTTAGCGGCGCTAACAGATGGTGCAGCTACGGCCATGGCCAGAGCGGAGACGGTTAAAATGCGCTTACTAATTTGCTTCATTCGTGATTCCCTTACGTAGTCGAAATGTGACGTCCTGATTTTTATATTTAAACGACGTCAGCAGTGTGCATTTGGTTGTAACTTAAGGCACAAAAAGAATGCCACAAAGCGACACCTAAAAGCTACATTTTGTTCACAACATTTTACTGAAAATGACCACAAAGCAATAAAATGTGATCCAGAGCGAACTTTAGCATCGGTGTTTATTGGTTAAACTATAGGAATCAACACAACATTTTATCAGTTAATTCAGTGACTACCGCCATTAATGCCGCTCTGTGGCCTACCGCTACCTCGGCATTGGGAAATACTACAGCTTCTGTATATTCGGCCACATGCCAAGCCAAGGCACCGTCTGTGGCCAGCAAGGTACCGGGCGCAAAATCACTAAAGTTGGCCACTTGTTCGGCAAAGTGGAAACAAAATTGTGTACTCTGTTTGGTGATTTCTTGCGTCACTTGAAACACCCGCATCTTTGCCACCTTCAATGCGGGTGGCTGCCAATTAAGGAGGCTGAGCTCTGCACTCAAACAGCGCTGCAATTGGCCGAGGCGCCCCGCCTCGTTTTGGCCAAAGGGCATGACTTTACCCAACTCTATCGTTAAGGACTCTGCACCGAACTGCTGGGCACTAAAGCAACTAAAAGTAGGTGCCGGTGCGTGTGACAGTAATAAGGTGTTAATGTCGGCTGCCGCTAAAAAAGCCAATAAGTCACGGGAATAGCGGTGGGACGCCATATAAGGATACACGGCAAACTGTTCATACTTTGAAGCCCGGATGGCAGTGTGTAAGTCGTAATGCAGCCGCACAGCCCCGCTGCGTGCTTGATAAAAACGCGCCACATAATGCTCAAGTTTAGCGGCCCGCTCTCGCTCTTTATTACGCACCTTGCCTTTGGCATGCTCGCCACAAAACAGACGGTTGAGGTTTTCTTCGATTTCTCGCACTGCTAAATTCATGGACTCTAAGTTGCCAAAAATAAGCAATAAGCGCTGTGCGCAGACTAATCGGCCACTGACAATATCAGCCAACAGCCGTACGCACATTTCGATAGGAGCGGTTTCGTTACCGTGAATACCACAGGAAATAACGATGTCTTTGTTACCAGGGGTGTGCGGCTCAATACAGAGCACGCCTGTGTCCCAAACCTGAATATGAGCGCCATTTGGTAGTGACTCGCTAAAAGGAGCAAGATGATGGGGATGGGCGCGGCTGAGCGCCAAGAAGTCATTAAGCGGGCTAGTGTGCATCATGCCTCCAATTCAATGGCTGATAAAGCGGCTAAAGACGCTCTCGATAACGCATATACAGAGAGTAAAAGCGAAGATGAGCGGTGATGGGGAAGAGTTAACGAGACTCAAAGACTAAATCTAGGAGGCAAATTACTTTATACAAGGCGTTACCGGTTAAAACGATAATTTGAAGCTAAAGGCGTAAAATGAAAAACACTCTCTTTTCTCACGATTTACGCCTCACGCCGCTTACCTTGCTAGGGGGAATTAAACACCGGCTTTATCAAATGCGGCCTTAACGAGCGTTTGGGCTTCTTCTATCAGCAAGTCCAAATGCTCAACACCGCGAAAACTTTCGGCGTAAATTTTATAGACTTGCTCTGTGCCACTGGGCCGCGCGGCAAACCAACCATGCTCGGTCACCACTTTTAAACCGCCAATGGCCGCGTTATTACCCGGCGCCGTCGTTAAGCGAGCGGTAATGGTATCGCCCGCTAAGGTGCTCGCCTCAATCGCATCCGGGTTGAGCGTCGCCAATACCTGCTTTTGCGCGAGACTGGCAGGTGCATCCACCCGCTTATACACAGGCTCTCCCAGTTGCGCGACCAAGTTGGCGTAATAAGCATGAGGGGTGAGGCCAGTCACGGCTAAGATCTCAGCGGCTAATAAAGAGGGAATAAAGCCGTCTTTATCTGTGCTCCACACCTCACCGTTTTTACGTAAAAAGGAAGCACCGGCGCTTTCTTCACCCACAAAGCCCAGCTTGCCGACCAATAAATCTTGCACGTACCATTTAAAACCCACCGGCACTTCCATTAAGCGTCGGCCCAGTTGTGCCGCCACTCGGTCAATCATGGAAGAAGACACCAGCGTTTTGCCCACCGCCAAATCGGCAGACCATTCTTTTCGGTGGGTAAATAAATAATGAATACACACCGCCAGATAGTGGTTGGGATCCATCAAGCCTTGGCTATCGACGATGCCGTGACGGTCATAATCGGGGTCATTACCGCAACTAATATCAAAGTCGTCTTTAAGTGCCAGCAGGTTGGCCATGCTATAAGGGCTTGAGCAATCCATGCGAATTTTGCCGTCATGATCCAGCGTCATAAAGGAAAAGGTCGGGTCTTGGCTTGAGTTAACTATTGTTATATCTAAACCATAGCGCTTAGCTATGTGCGGCCAATAGGCCAAACCTGCGCCGCCTAAGGGGTCGATACCGATACGAATGCCTGCTTGTTTGATGGCCGCCATGTCCAGCACTTCATCCAACTCGGCCACATAGTGCTCGATGTAATCAAATTCCACCGCCTGTCTCACGGCTTGATTAAAATCTTGGCGGCGAATGCCCTCACCATCGGCGGCGATCAGCTGATTAGCTCTATCTTGGATCCAACCTGTGGCCTCACTGGAGGCGGGCCCCCCATGGGCACCGTTGTATTTAATGCCGCCATCTCGGGGCGGATTATGGGAGGGCGTGATCACAATACCATCGGCCAAGTCATTTGGGTTAGCTCGGTTATGATTTAAAATAGCGTGAGAGATCACAGGCGTAGGCGTATAGCCGCGCTCAGTTTGAACTCGCACTTCTATGCCATTAGCAACGAGCACTTCCAGTGCCGACCCCCAAGCCGCTTCGGACAAGGCATGGGTGTCCATGCCTAAATACAAGGGGCCAGTTAACCCTTGCAGCGCGCGATACTCACTGATTGCTTGGCAAATGGCGTGGATATGCGTTTGGTTAAAGCTCATATCTAACGCGCAGCCTCTGTGACCCGAGGTGCCAAAGGCGACCTTTTGCCCAGCGACACGCACATCGGGTGTTAATTGGTAATAGGCAGCCATTAAGCGCGGCACATTAATGAGTTCGTCCGATTTGGCGCGCAAGCCCGCTCTGGGGTGTGTGCTCATTACTTTCCCTTTTTTACAAATCCATATTTAGACATGTGAGTTTATAAACGTGAGCTGACAAATAAAAATCAAATACTCTGCGATACACGCTCTATCACGCCGTGTGCATAACCCATGGCCGCCATCAGTTGCGCCACTATATTACGCTTGCGTCCGGTATTGGTGTTGGTGATCACCCAATAAGGGCTGCCGGCGATGGCTTTAGGCTTAGTGGTGTTGCCACTGGCCAGTAAGGCCGCTTCGTCATCGGCAAAATAAATACGCTTACGGCCCTTAATGTCATTTGCCTGTGCAAACGCAGTCGGATTTTCTTGGTACAAAACAGACAATATGTGCATAAAACGGTCAATGGCAGACTCTTGAGACTGAAGATCGTCACTCTTTAGCATCTGCTCTATGCCCTGTCCCGACGGGTGATCAGGCTCAGCTTTAGCGGCTGTTTTTTGCGGCTCTTGGCTTACTGCTTGCGAGTCAATTTTCAGTAAACGACGTAATATATCTGAGGCGCTTTCACCGATATGTCGCGTATTGCTGGCGATATATCGATAAAGCTCTTCATCTACCTCTATGGTTTTCATCATATTTTTTGGCATGTCCACTCCCAACGACAGAATCTGATTATACATGGCACGGGCGAACAGCCCAAGTAGGTTGCACCGCTTGCCCGAGCAAGTAACAATATCGACCTTGATTTTTGACAGGGATATGCTGATGCAACTGAATTTTCGCCGCCAAGGGCAAGGTCAAACGGTGATCCTCATCCACGGCTTATTTGGCAACCTAGATAATTTAAATGGTCTTGCTAAGGCGCTCACTGATCACTACGACGTAGTAAGCATAGATGTGCGTAATCACGGACTATCTCCACGCAGTGCCGAGATGAATTACCCGCTAATGGCGCAAGACATAGTGGCGTTAATCAAGCAACTCCAACTCAAGCAACCTTGGTTAATTGGCCATTCAATGGGTGGAAAAATCGCCATGATGACAGCAGGCATAGCCCCAAAGCTGATTGCGGGCTTAGTGGTAGCCGACATGGCGCCGGTGGCCTATCGCCAAGCTCGCCATACAGAAGTGTTTGCCGGCTTAACGGCGGTGGCAGCTGCGGATTGCGCAAATCGTAAGGAAGCGGATGCGCTATTGAGTGAGCACATCACTCTACCCGACGTGCGCCAGTTTTTACTGAAGTCCTTCACACCCAAAACTCCCGAGAACAGGGACAGCTGGCGTTTTAATGTTAACGCCTTGCTGGAAAACTACTCGCATATTATGGACTGGCCCGGAGTTGAGCCGCCGTATCAGGGGCCGGTGCTGTTTATTAAAGGCGCCGAGTCAGATTATTTGTTACCTGAATACCAAGCACAAGTGGTACGACAATTTCCCAAGGCAACGGCAAAAGTGATCCCTGGCACAGGTCACTGGTTACACGCGGAAAAGCCGCAATTGTTTAACCGCTTGGTGATGGATTTCTTAAGCAAGGTCAGTTAACAGCGCCATTTGCTTTATGGTATAGTGGCAAAAATTTAAAACGATCGGACAGCGTGATGTCATTAGCACAAATAGAGCTTCTGGAAACTTGGGGCCTCAAGTTTTTCTTTGTCGCCATTTTCCTCCTGATTGGTCTGGCCATTCAAGATGTACTCAAGCGTGGTAATGTGCCTAAGTTTGGCCGATACATAGTATGGGCTGTGCTATTTTTGGGCTGTTCCGGATTTATTGCTAAAGGCATCATAGAAGCCGTGTGGGAAGGGGCCGGTGTCGGTTAAGTCATGGCAAAGCAAGACGAAGATACTACCACACTGGACTTATTTGACGACGAGCGCCGACCGGGTAGGCCCAAGACTAATCCCCTGCCCCGCCAAGCGCAACTCAAGCTTAATAAACGCAATCAACTGAAGCGTGACCGAGCGCGTGGCTTAAGTCGTATTGAGCTTAAAGTCGATCAAGCAATGCTAGATAAATTAAACTTATTGGCCACAGAGCTACAGCTAAGCCGTGCCGATTTGATCCAGGCCTTGCTGCTACAACAGCTTGCGCTGCGAGATAGTCAGTAGGCCGACCGGCCTAACCACTCACATTTATGACAGGTACAACATTATTATGGCAAGTGTAGGTCTGTTTTTTGGCAGTGATACCGGTAACACCGAAGCTATCGCTAAGATGATCCAGAAAGAGCTGGGTAAGAATCTGATTGCAATACACGATATTGCAAAAAGTACTAAAGAAGATATCGCCGGTTTCGATTTGCTGCTGTTAGGTATTCCCACCTGGTACTATGGTGAGTCTCAGGCAGATTGGGATGATTTTTTTCCTGAACTGGAAGATATCGACTTCAACGATAAGCTGGTAGCCTTGTTTGGTTGTGGCGATCAAGAAGATTACGCCGAGTACTTCTTGGATGCCATGGGCACATTGCGCGAGATTATCGAACCTAAGGGCGCCATTATTATTGGCCATTGGCCAACCGAGGGTTACGAGTTTGAAGCCTCTCGGGCCTTAGTGGACGATGCGCACTTTATTGGCTTAGGCATAGACGAAGACCGCCAGCCTGAGCTTACTGCAGCTCGAGTCAAAGCATGGTGCAAGCAGATATATGAAGAAATGTGTTTAAAAGAGCTGGAAGCTTAATTCACCAGTCAAGGTCTTATAGGGATGCTAGACGCGTCCCTTTTTTCTAGTTGCTGCAAACAGATGAACGCACTAAGAAAAAATTAACGCCCTTAAGACCACCTTTACTTAATGCATGATGAGATACAGATATGAAAAAGTTAGCGCTGTCGTTGTTACTACTGCTACTGCCTTGCACTTCGGTGTTAGCCAATATTACACCACTGCCATTACCCGCCGATAAAGGTCTTCCAGTGGGTCAATTGCTATTACATACAGCTCAAGATGGAGATACGTTGGCCAGCTTAGCCCGTTATTACGGTGTCAGCCCTATCTTGTTAATGGCCGCTAACGCAGAGCAAGACCTGCTGTTGATAAAGCCAGGCCAACAGGTAGTGATCCCCAACCAACTGCTGTTACCTAAAGCCGCAACCAAGGGCATCGTCATTAACTTGGCCGAGCTTCGCCTCTACTATTACCCAGAAAATGAACAAGCCGTATATGTATTTCCCATCGGCATTGGTCGTGTAGGCCGCGCCACGCCACTTACCACCACGAGTATCAGCCAGATGCGAAAGAATCCGACCTGGACACCGACTAGTACTACGCGTCGTGAGTACGAAGCCATGGGTAAGCCCCTGCCTGCAGTAGTGCCGGCCGGCCCAGATAATCCCTTGGGTCAATACGCCATGCGTCTTGCCTACGGCAGTGGTGAATACTTAATTCACGGCACCAACGACCCATTAGATGTAGGCTTACGCGCCAGTGCTGGCTGTATTCGTATGTATCCAGAACACGTAGAATGGCTGTTTGCTCAAGTTGATCAGGGCACTCAGGTACAGATTGTAAACCAGGCGCTAAAAGTGAGCACAGACGAATTCGGCCAAGTGTTCGTCGAATCTCATGAGCCATTAACCACCGAAGGTAATGCCGATAGTCGTCCGTTAGACATGCGTGACTTAGCGCCTTTGTTTCAACAAGGCCTAGATGAAGCGAGCATCAGAGCAATCATTGGTAGCCATCAGGCTACGCCGCAGTTAGCAGGTCAGGTGCGTTAATCTAACCACCCTATGAATAGCGTAAGAGCCCAGCCCAGTCGCTGGGCTTTTTTATGGCTCTAATACAGAGCCACACTTATACCAATAGGTAAAATGAACTGGCCAGATTTATCCGCTTGCTGATTCTTATGTGTGTTGTGAATAGAAATTAGAAAGCAGGGAATCCAACATCTAAACCCAACCGACAAACAACGCAGTCTTTTGTAGTGTGCCGTTTTAGCTGGCACTCCCGTCTCAGCGGGAAAGTTTTAAACTACCCTGCTTCGCAGGGGCGGGCTCGTCTCGCCATGACAAATCATTTCAGCTTAATCGAATATCCAGTGAATATTCGCAGTAGGCTGGAAGGTGAGTATCAATTCCTAAAGCGTGGGACTACAAGGTCGGTGTCTATCTTTGTAACTGGCTGGGGTCTGCTCTCGTTTTCCGTTTAAACAGACCACTTATTTACTTTGATTAGTATGAGATACATAAGGAGGAGCAAGGCTGTGCTAAATTACAGGCAAAAAAAAGCCTGACCGAAGTCAGGCTTTTCAGTTGCACCAATAAAATTACTTGGTGTAACGACCCATCTGATCCAGACGAGAGTTAGCGCGATCTGCAGAAGCTTTAGCTTCAGCAACATCAGCAGCCAAACGATCGATTTTAGCAGAGTTAGCTTGCTGACCCTGTTGGATAGCTTGTACGTCTTGTGCGATACCGTCTAACTGAGTTGCAGTCTCAGTCTTTGAACCACAACCAGCTAACAACAAAGAACCAGCTACTGCTACTAACATCATTTTATTGCGCATTACATGCTCCTAGTTTCTATAATAGTCAAAGAGACCACTTAGTCATGCTAAGTATGGACTAAGTTCCCCTGTGTTCGCAAATTATTTTACAAACCATGACGTTAGGAAATTTTGCTCAATACTCTTAACTATCTATGGTCGATATTTTTTACGTACATAGAGGGTTCGTTCCACCTCGGCGATTAACGCACCCTCCTCGTCAACAATATTAATACGAAAACGAGGGAAGTGCTTATGACCGTTTTGGGTCGCATTAAGTATCTCATTTAGCTGGTCTTGTCTCAAATGAATATCTGCATAAACGCGGCCTTTTCCCGGCTTAATAAAGGTGATTTGGGCAGCGCGATCCCAGACAACATAGGCATCACCAAGAATTGCCATTAATAACATCGAGTAGACAGGATCTGTCATGGAGAACAAACTACCACCATATTGGGTACGGTTGGCGTTCTTGTTCCACCAGCGCAGCACTAAACCTATGCGGCAATAGCGGTAGTCTTTACTCAAGTGTTCAATACGAATGCCGGCCCCCCAAAAAGGCGGCCAACAGTTCATTAAAAATTTGAGTAAGCGGGGGCGAGCAAAAATTAGCTGCATCGATCTCATCCGACCAGATTGAGTGATATAAGATAGTAACAAAAACAACTCACACTAACAGACCTATTGCGCCAGATCATGGCACAGCGGGCAAAACTAGATTGCGGTTGCCTTTAATGCTAAGAAGAAGGACAATGAAGTCAATAAACACACGAATTGCGAAACTTTAATTCTTATGGCTGACAACAATCAAGCTTTGAAAAGAGCAGGCCTCAAGGTGACGCTACCCCGCGTAAAAATCCTTGAACTGCTTCAACATCCCGATACTGAGCATGTAAGTGCGGAAGATCTGTACAAAATGCTGCTCGATCAGGGTGAAGAAATTGGCTTAGCAACCGTTTATCGTGTGCTTAACCAATTTGACGATGCAGGCATGGTAGCCCGCCATCACTTTGAAGGCGGCAAGTCTGTGTTTGAACTGGCCTCTCAAGAACACCACGACCACTTGGTGTGCTTGGATTGCGGTAGAGTCATCGAGTTTCACGATGAAATTATCGAAGAACGCCAGCAAGTCATTGCCAGTCAATTCAACATCAAGTTGACTAACCACAGCTTATATTTATATGGCCATTGCCATGATAAGCCGTGCCAGCATAACGATGAAGACCACTAGCATGACTCCGCTTCAGCAATAAAAAAGCCGCACACGTTGCGGCTTTTTTTATGGTGAACGTTTATGCCTAGTGAAGAGAGAGGTACAAGGCGTCAAACTCTCGTTTTAGCTTCGAAAATAGCCCCTAACCTTTAACGCCTTACTCCTCACTTGCTTCTTAAGACTGGTCTTCTTTGCCCCATGAGTCACGCAGTGCAACCGTGAGGTTGAATACTAAGCCGTCATTCTTATTGTCACGACAGAAGTAACCTTCACGCTCAAACTGGAAGGTTTGCTCAGCCATGGAATTTGCCAGAGAAGGCTCCACCATGGCACCGCTTAACACCATAAGAGACTCAGGGTTTAGCGCTTCTTCAAATGACTCAACGGCACCCGGATTAGGCACGTTAAACAATCTGTCATATAAGCGTATTTCTGCAGGCACACAATGACGAGCAGACACCCAGTGGATAACACCGCGCACCTTGCGACCATCAGCCGGATCTTGACCTAAGGTATCTGGATCATAACTGCAGAAGATAGTGGTTACATTACCGGCCGCATCTTTTTCAACGCGCTCGGCTTTAACCACGTAAGCATTACGCAGGCGCACTTCTTTACCCAACACCAAGCGTTTGTACTTTTTATTACCTTCTTCGCGAAAGTCCGCTTCATCAATCAGTATTTCATTACTGAAAGGCAACTCACGCGTGCCCATGGCTGGGTTGCTGGGGTGACGTGGAGCTTGCAGAATTTCTTCATGCTCGGCGCTTAGATTCTCAATCACCAAACGCACTGGGCGCAATACGGCCATGGCGCGCGGTGCGTTTTCGTTGAGATCTTCGCGGATGCAGGCTTCTAACATGCCCATTTCGATGATGTTGTCTTGTTTAGTCACACCAATGCGCGTGCAGAACTCTCGCATAGACGCCGGCGTATAGCCGCGACGACGCAAGCCTGAAATCGTCGGCATGCGGGGGTCATCCCAGCCTTCTACGTGGCCTTCTACCACTAACTGGTTTAAACGACGCTTAGACATGACCGTATATTCAAGATTCAGACGCGAAAACTCATATTGACGCGGATGACAGTCAATGCTGATGTTATCCAATACCCAATCGTATAAACGACGGTTGTCTTGAAACTCCAACGTACAGAGTGAATGACTGATCCCTTCCAATGCATCGGAGATGCAATGGGTAAAGTCGTACATCGGATAAATGCACCACTGATCACCAGTTTGGTGGTGATGAGCAAAGCGCACTCGATACAATACGGGGTCACGCATCACCATAAAAGGCGATGCCATGTCGATTTTAGCGCGCAAACAGACGCTACCTTCGGCAAACTCACCATTACGCATGCGCCTAAATAACTCTAAGCTATCGGCAGGCAAACGCTCACGAAACGGGCTGTTGCGGCCGGGGCTAGTTAAGGTGCCTCGATATTCGCGGATCTCTTCCGGTGAGAGCTCATCCACATAAGCCAAGCCTTTTTCTATCAATTCGACGGCATAACCGTAAAGTTGTTCGAAATAATCTGACGAGTAGCGAAGCTCCCCGCTCCACTCAAAACCTAACCAGCGCACATCACGCTGAATTGACTCAACGTATTCCACACTCTCTTTTTCTGGGTTGGTGTCATCGAAGCGCAGATTACACTTGCCTTGATAATCCTGAGCGATACCAAAGTTCAGACAGATGGATTTGGCATGGCCAATATGAAGATAGCCGTTAGGCTCTGGCGGAAAACGCGTCTGTATTGACTGATGTTTACCGTTGGCCAAATCTTCATTGATGATTTGGCGAATAAAATTGCTAGGACTTTGGTCCACCTGACTCATTCATACACCTCGAACGTGGGAATGGCATTTTCAAACGACCATGATCCATGATCTACGGCCACGGCTCAAGTACCAGCACACAATAATTGAGCCGCGCCTACAATTTATACTGTAGCCGCCGGTTAATTTCTGCCATTTAATGATAAAAAAGCCGCCTTGCGGCGGCTAATTAAGCTAAATAACTGCGTTATGCAGTTTCAACTTCTGTTACGGGTAAGTTTTGCGTCACATAAAGGCCTGGTGCAGGCATTAATACTGGATGGTCAATTGAACCAGCTACACGCGCAGCCACTGCTTTTTCACCTAAGAAAGGCGTGGCCCACTCTTGCCAATGAGTCCACCAGGAACCTTCCTCACGTTTAGCCTTAGCTAACCACTGCTCTGAATTATCGAAGTCTGCATCATTCAGCCAGTAGCCATACTTATTTTTACTGGGCGGATTCACGACACCGGCCACATGACCCGATTCACCCAACACTAAAGTCTTAGTACCGCCCAGCAGATTAGAACCGCTAAAGGTCGCATCCCACAGCGCGATATGGTCTTCTTTGGTCGAAAGAAAGTAGCTTGGGGTGGTGACTTTGCCTAAATCGATGGCAAATTCGCCCACCTTAACGGCGTCAGCTTGACTCAAACTGTTATTGAGATACAAGTCACGCAACAAGAAACTGGCACAGGTCGCGCTTAAGTTGGTGCTATCGCTGTTCCAATACAAGATATCAAAGTCTGAGGGCTCTTGGCCTTTCAGGTAATTATCGATGTAATAGTTCCAATACAGACTGTTTTCACGCAGTAAACTAAAGGTTACTGCCATTTGGCGCCCATCAAAGTAGCCTTGCGCCTCGTTCATCTGCACCATGGCATCGATAACAGGAGGGTTGATGAACACACCCACTTCTCCTGGCTGGGTGAAGTCGAGCAAGGTCGTCAAGTAAGTCGCACTCTTCACTCGCGACTTCATGCGCTTAGCCGCATATACAGCTTGCGTGGACGCCAACAAGGTGCCGCCAATGCAATAACCAATGGCGTTCACTTCTTTTTCACCGGTTGCTTGCTCGATAACGCGGATCGCTTCCATGGTACCGTGCTGCACAAGATCGGAGAAACTCACGCTCGCCTGCTCACGACCTGGGTTGCGCCAAGACATAATAAATACCGTATGTCCTTGGTCACGCAGCCAAGCTACCAGCGAGTTTTGCGCCGTTAAGTCTAAAATATAATACTTATTGATAAACGGCGGTATGATCAACAACGGCGTCTTATGCACGGTTTTAGTGCTGGCCGCATACTGGATCAGTTCAAAGATTTCGTTCCTAAACACCACATCACCCGGTGTTACCGCTAAGTTTTCACCTAGGGTAAAAGCTGACTCGCGAGTCATGCGAATTTTTAGCATATCGGCACTGGCGGCCATGTCTTCTTGAAACAGCTCTATGCCCTTGACCAGGTTTGCCCCTTTCTCTTCGATGGTGCGCAATAACACCTCTGGATTACTCCAGATAAAGTTAGTTGGGGACAATGCATTGATGGTTTGACGAAAGGTAAACTTTAAACGTTCACGTACCGACTCGGGCACACCTTCAACTATATCAAGCATGTCAGTCAACGACTTAGCAAAGTGCAGGTAAGACTGGCGAATAAAATCGAAATGGGGGTTTTCTTTCCACGCTTTATGCTTAAAGCGTCTATCACCTGGCGGATCAGTCATAATGCTGGCCGCACCGCTATCTAGGCTTTTCAGCATGCTATTTTGGCAAATGGCCAACTGACCTTGCCACCACTGCATTTGCATATCGAGCAAGTGCATGGGATTGGTGGATACCGCTTTATAAAACAACTGTAAGTCGTCAGAGTTAACTTGAGATAGCGCTTGGCTTACAGGATTTTCGCCCCATTTCGCCTTTTGCATTTCTGACCACATAGTTTCATTCCAATTAAAAAATTGCCCTATGGGGTCTTGGCTATTAAATGTATTTTGTTGCATTGTCGTTCCCTGATAGAGATTACAAGCACCCTACAACAATAAGGGGAAGGAGCCACTAAGCCACTTCCCTGTCATATGCTCTAGTTGAAGGGTTAACCCTAAACTGAGTTTATTTTGCTGTGTTCGCCGCTATGCTTTCTAAGCCAGCTTTAAACTCTTGTGTAAGATCCGCTAATTTACTGGCATCTTCCATCATTTGCTGGCTAATGCGTGTCATGGTTTCTAATTGCTTAGAGCCAAGATTAGCGAACGAAGCTGCATCTTTAAACTGACTCGCTGATTGGAGCTGCGCCAAGCCAATATCTGCATATCGACGGGCGGCATCTAATTGCAAGTTAGTGAGTGCCATAAAGTTATCTGCTACCAACTGATTATATTTCAGCACAGGAGCAAAGGTCTTTTCGGTATTTTCACTGAAGTTCTGGAAAATATTGCTATACATTGCTTATTCCTTCTTAAAGAAGTCAATAACCGCGTGTATTACACTCGCTTAAGGATAACCGCTGTGCCCATGCCACCACCCACACACAATGAAGCTAAGCCTAGTTCAGTTTTACTGCGTTGCAATTCATATAGCAAAGTAACCAAGATTCGGTTACCTGAAGCCCCCAGAGGGTGACCCAAAGCAATAGCGCCACCGTTAACGTTGGTTTTTTCCAACAAGGCGTGTTCGGCGATATCGTGCTGGTTAGACAACTGTCTTACTACACCCAAGGCTTGACCGGCGAATGCTTCGTTAAGCTCTAAGCGCTCCATTTGTGCCAACGTCAAATTAGCGCGACCCAGAGCTTGCTTGATAGCCGGTACCGGACCCAGCCCCATAATGGTTGGGTCTATGCCGCCTTGACCGTAGCCCACTACTTCGGCTAATGGCGTTAAACCATACTTTTCTACCGCTGACTTGCTGGCCACGATAATGGCGCTGCCACCGTCGTTAATGCCTGACGCGTTACCTGCGGTAACTGAACCATCGGCCTTAAATGCAGGGCGTAAACGTGACAAAGACTCAACTGTGGTGCCGTCTTTCGGGTATTCGTCAGTATCTACAGTAACTGTGTCTTTACGACTTTTTACTTCTACCGGTACGATTTCGGCTTTAAAGTTGCCAGCTTTTATCGCGGCGACGGCTTTGCTTTGGCTAGCAGCAGCCAATGTGTCTTGCTCATCGCGGGTGATGTGCTCGTGCGCCACTACGTTCTCAGCGGTCACGCCCATGTGGTATTTATTGAACACATCGGTTAAGCCGTCATTGATTAGCAAGTCACTCAAGGCCATGTCGCCCATTTTGTGGCCATTACGCAAATCACCTTTCGCAATAAAAGGGATTTGTGACATGTTTTCACAACCCGCAGCAACCACGATATCTGCATCACCGGCTTTGATATGTGCACAGGCGTCCATCAGGGTTTTCATACCACTGCCACACACCATGTTCAGGCTATAAGCAGGAACACCGACTGGAATACCCGCAGCCAGTGCCGCTTGGCGACCAATGCCCATGCCTTGGCCGGCGCTTATCACGTTACCTACAATCACTTCGTTAACGTGCTCTGGGGCCAGGCCTGCTTGTGCCAAAGCTCCTTTAATAGCAATACCGGCCAGCTCTGCAGCAGGAACGGTTCTTAATGCACCACAAAAACTACCGATTGGCGTGCGCTTTGCAGCAACAATGTATACAGGTTCAGACATAAATAATTTCACTCCATTGATGATAAATAGTCGATTTTTTACTGCTTACTGCATGTACAAGCCGCCGTTAACGGACAGTGTTTCACCTGTCACGTAACCGCCATATTCGCCTGCCAGATACAGTACTGCACCAGCAACTTCATCCGTTGTTGCCAGTCGTTTCAGAGGAATAGTCGCCTTGATGGAATCCAGTACATCTTCACGGATGGCGGTCACCATAGGAGTGCCAGTGTAACCTGGAGCTACCGCGTTAACCGTCACACCAAAACGTGCGCCTTCGGCGGCCAGAGCTTTAGTAAAACCAATCATGCCGGCTTTTGCCGCAGAGTAGTTCACCTGACCGTACTGACCTTTCAAGCCGTTAACTGAGGAGATATTAATAATGCGGCCAAAGCCTTGGTCACACATTTGGTTGAATACGGGCTGGGTCACACTGAACAAGCTATTGAGGTTAGTTTCCATCACTTCTTGCCACTGCTCCCACGACATCTTCTTAAAGGTCGCATCGCGAGTAATGCCGGCATTGTTGACTAATACATCAATCTGACCCAATTCGCGTAGGGTCTCGCCTAATACTTCGCTGACCGCTTTATGATCGCTAACGTCTAATGCGAGTAATTGGATATCTTGTGCATCCAGTTTTTCTTGTGCAAGCCAGCTTTTAGCCTGTTCTTCTTTACCAGGGCGATGTGTCGCTACCACTTTATAACCATTGTTTAAAAATAAACGACACACTTCTGTACCAATTCCGCCAGCGGCACCGGTAACCAGTACAATTTTCTTGCCTTTCATCAAATCACTCCTTGTTTTGGGTTATTACACAGACTCAGTTCCATACTGTTCCGTTTTTAATTTTATTTACTCTAAATACACACTGCAAACACTCGACCTTAGGGTCAACTATTAACAAGCTAAGTAGTTCCAACACTATAATCTTAATTTAAGAACAAATGAAATATTTAATCGCTTTTTAAAAGCAAAAAATAGCGATAGCGCCAAGTGGTACTGCTAGGTAGGTGCGCAGGCAAAGAAAAGCTGTGCTAATTAGTCGATTCTAAATAATTAGCGCATACTAAACTAGCCTCTCGCAAAATGAGAACAAGGCTAAAACCTGACTTTAAAGATTGTTTTACGGTATGCAAGGAACGCTTTATAAAATTTTAAGAGAGCTTTACTAAAGCATAGACCATTATTCTTGATTAGACTGATAGAAACGGTAAATATTTTTATATTATCCAACTAACTCAAGCCTAAAACTGTTTTGTTAGACATTTTTGGACGCTGAGCGCCTTCCCATCCCCCCTCCTCCCTCGGTGGCACCTTCACGACATTCCCCAAACGATCATCCCGATTGGAATACGTGATTTGTTCTTGTCAACTATCCAGTCCTTGCTACCTAACTCGCCTTCTTACCTCACGCTATTACCTCAGACTACATGCCGATGTTAGACCTACTTATAAGTATGAATTCTTTGTGCAGACGTACGATGATGAGTACTGCCTGTCCTCTGCTGCTTGTGGCGTTAAAGGAGCATCAGCGTAAGACGACTCCTGCGTTACAGCACTAACGTTTAATAGAGTACTCTCGCTTAAATAGAGTACTAGCACTTAATGTTGAGACACCCCATTATTTAACAGGCATCTTTCTCGGCTCAGATTTGGACGAAAACAACGACATGCTCTGCCAAAACAAGGCGCTCAGTTTGAGTTTAGAGCCGTCAGGCGCTGCAGATTTCCGCTGTTTTTGGCTACTCTTGCAGCAAACAAACGCAAATCATCAACAAAGCAACTTTCTATGTTGACAGCTAACGGGGTAGCTATTAACATTCGGCTCGCATTCAAGCAATGCAATTCCCCCTTAGTTCAGTTGGTAGAACGCCGGACTGTTAATCCGTATGTCGCAGGTTCGAGTCCCGCAGGGGGAGCC
>NZ_JBGQOP010000023.1:0-52810 GCF_052119705.1 Oceanisphaera sp. W20_SRM_FM3
GAGGATTAACCCCCAACGCATATGCGCAGCAACTTAATGCTGCTTAAACGGGTGTCTACTTTAGTCGGGCCATTCCATACTTTAGTCGGGCCATTCCATTTTTATAACTTACAACTTACAACTTACAACTTACAACTTAGTCTCTGGGATCATCTTTAATACATTGACCAATAGCTGCCAAAAGCGGCCGACCGCATCTATGTGTACGCGCTCGTCCGGTGAGTGGGCACCTTGAATAGTTGGGCCAAACGACACCATGTCCCAGTGCGGATAAATGGCCTTAAATAAGCCGCACTCTAAACCAGCGTGGATCACCTTGATGTTTGGTGTCACACCAAATAACTGCTGATGAGATTGCAGTAACAGCTGCATGATGGCGGAGTCTGGATCTGGCTGCCAACCCGGATAGGCGCCACTAAACTGGCAATGGGCACCGGCTAAGCGAAACACAGCGGCCGTGGCGGCGGCGACTTTATCGCGCCCCCCATCGTTTAAAGAGCGAATTAAGCATTGCACATGAATGTGCTCGGCTTGCGTGTCGATCACCCCTAAGTTGGTGGAGCTTTGTACTACGCCCGCCATGTCGCGACTCATGGCCATGACCCCGTGGGGGCAGGCTAATAGCGCAGCGCTTAAGCGATGCTGTAAATCAGTACTCATGATGCGATTGGGTAAGTCAGCCGGCGAAAGCGCCAAGCAAATAAAATCATCCACGCCTTTAAACTCAGCCTGATACAGCACATGCTGACGCTCAACTAATTGCCTTAAGGCGCCCAATGCCGTACTCGGTAAGGTAAACAGGGCGCTGGCTTCGCGTGCTATGGCGTTACGTAAGGTGCCGCCACTCACTTCACTGAGGCGCACCTCGGCTAATGACGCTATCTCGGCCAATAATTCCGCCAGTAATTTATTAGCACTGGCACGATTTTGATGAATATTAATGCCCGAATGGCCACCCCGTAAGCCGGTGATGGTTAAGCGTACCGCTTGATGATCTGAGGGTACCGACTCGGCATAATAGGGCAGAATAGCAGTGGCATCCACGCCACCGGCACAGCCCATATACACATCACCGTCTTGCTCGGAGTCGGTATTAAGTAGGATCTCCCCTTGCAATAAACCGGGTGCCAAGCCAAAGGCGCCTGTCATGCCCGTTTCTTCATCCACGGTGAGCAGTACTTCTAATGGCCCGTGTTGCACCTTGCTATCGGCCAATATCGCCAAACAGGCCGATAAACCAATGCCGTTATCGGCGCCAAGTGTGGTGCCACGGGCGCGCACCCAATCGCCATCGATATAAGGCTGGATGGGATCTTGAGTGAAGTCGTGAGCCGTTTCAGCATTGGCTTGAGGCACCATGTCTAGGTGCGCCTGCAAGATCACACCTTTACGACTTTCCATGCCCGGCGTTGCGGCTTTGCGAATAATCAGGTTGCCAATGGTATCTTGAAGAACGGTTAAGCCTTGGGCTTGTGCCCAGTCGGTTATCCATTGGCGTAGTGCCGCTTCATGACCCGACGGATGGGGGATGCTACAAATAGTGTCGAAAAACTGCCATAACAAGCTCGGCGAAAGAGTGCGAATAGAAGTGGACATTATTACCTACCTAATAGAAGGAGCCGTAACCGAGCCGCTAGCTTAACGCTTGGGCTTACAATTAGCCAAAGACACCTTTAATAAAGAGCGGGAAGCTAAAGCGAGCAGCCTGGAGTTAAAACACAAGCTGCAAATTTAATGTCTTTTTTCATGCTGACTGCCGCCCGCTTTTGGCTCCCCGCTTTTAGTTACACGGTAAAGGTGCTCATCTCGGTAGCAAGGCGCTGACCCAGTCCCGACAAGGCCACACCGGCTTGCTCTGTTTCTTGGGTCTTAACCCGAGTCTGGTCTGCCAGCTCGCTTAAGCGATTTAAGTTACGGCTAATATCCGCTGTGGTGTGGCGTTGTTGCTCAGCGGCGGTGGCAATATGACTATTCATATCATTGATTAACGTCATGCCGTCGGTAATGGCCAGCAAGGCGTCACCGGCTTGATCCGCCGTGAGTTGGGTGTTTTTAGCACTCTGCATCAGCTCGTTCATTTGTGTCACTGTGTTATTGGCTTCGTGCTGCAAACCTTGAATAATACCGGCTATTTCGTCGGTGGAGCTTTGGGTGCGGGTGGCTAAGTTGCGCACTTCATCGGCCACCACGGCAAAACCGCGGCCTTGTTCACCGGCGCGCGCCGCTTCAATGGCGGCGTTGAGCGCCAATAAGTTGGTTTGCTCGGCAATGGCGCGGATCACCTCTAAAATATTACCAATCTCTTGGCTGCGCTCCGCCAATGAGCCAATGCCCTGTTGGCTGTGAGCCAGTTGTAACACTAAATTGGCAGACTCACTGCGAGTTTGCGCTACCTTGTCACTGCCATCTCTTGCCGCCAACGCCGATACTTGGCTGGCGGTGGCGGCTTGGCTTGCGGCGGTGGCCACTTCTTGGCTAGACGCCGTCATTTGATTCATGGCGGTGGCCACTTGCTCGGTTTCATGCACTTGTTGCTCTGAGGCATCACGATTGTGCCGAGCTATGTCGGTGAGGCGTGCGGCAGCCCCGTTCATTTCTTGGCTAATGGGGGTTAGTTTGCTGACGGTTTGTGCCAATCGAGTACAAAAGGCGTTGAAATTTTGGCTAAGCAAGGTGACTTCATCTTCACCCCGTTCGTCTAGGCGCTGGGTTAAATTTGCCTCGCCATGGGCAATCTCCTTCAGTGCTAGCACGGTATCGGACAGTGGCCGCAAAATACTGCGGATTAGCAAAAACGCCAAGCTTAAAGCCACAGCGGCAAGGCCTAAGCCGATTAAAAATACGGTGCGCGCTATGTCCCACAGCTGAGTATGCACATCATCCACGTATATACCGGTACCGACAATCCAGCCCCAAGGCGCAAAGCCCTGCACATAAGAGACCTTAGGCACAGGGTTCTTTAAACTCGGTTTAGGCCACAAATAGTTGACGAAGCCTTGGCCATTGCTTGCCACCACGCTTGCCATCTCCACGAACAAGGCCTTGCCATTAGGATCGGTAAAGGGGCGCAAGTCTTGGCCATTTAGTTGGCTATTCATAGGATGTAAAATCATGCGCGGCAGGGCGTCATTCACCCAAAAATAATCCTCATTGCCGTAACGTAACTGGGCAATAGTGGCCAAGGCTTGCCGCTGGGCCTCTGCTTCTGTAAGTAGGCCTTGTTGTTGCTGCTGATAATAGGTGTTGACTAGGCTGGCCACCGACTCTACCTGTCGTTGGGCTTGGGTGTGCTTTTCTGCCATTAAGCTGTGATAGAACAGCCAGAGCATAAAACAGACCACCATCAGCATACCCGCAGAGAGCAAGATCAAGTTTAAATAGAGTCGTTTGGCAATAGATAGCGAGCGTAATAAAGACACATCCGTGTTCCTTCTGAGAATATAAGCCTTGATAGTTGTAAGGTTATGGCAAGCCTACCTTATCTCAAGATGCCGGTTAAGGAAGTGGATATGCGCGACAATGTGCGCTGAACGGCTTGAACTTTAGTCTTAGGCTGGAATTGAGTGACCGAGAGCATAAAAGTTCGGCTAATAAAAACTGTAACTCTGGTCAAGAATGGGTGGGATCTCTATAATGCGCGCATTGTTTGCTCATTGTCTGGCAACAGCGGGTCGTTATGGCTTGTTTGAAGCGTCAATCTAGCAGCGGTGACCATTTTATCTTGAAGTTCACAGCCAAAGGTTCTTTTTATGTCCAACAAATTCGTCGTTACTTGGGACTCTTTTCAGCGCGAAACGCGTAAACTGGCGGCCCGCCAGCTCCCTGCCAGCCAGTGGAAAGGCATTATCGCGGTAACCCGTGGTGGCTTAGTTCCTGCCGCTATTTTGGCGCGCGAACTCGGTATTCGTCACGTAGATACGCTGTGTATTGCCAGCTACGACCACAATCAGCAACGTTCTGATTTGCAAGTACTTAAGCAAGTACAAGGCGACGGCGAAGGATTCTTAATCGTTGATGACTTGGTGGATACTGGTAATACGGCGCGCGTCATTCGTGAAATGTACCCAAAAGCTAAATTTATTACCGTGTTTGCCAAGCCAAAGGGTGAGCCTTTGGTTGACGATTTTGAAGTGCGCGTAACGCAAGATACTTGGATTGAACAGCCTTGGGACATGGGTGTAGTGTTTGCTACGCCGCTGTGTGATCAAGAGTAAGCAACCAATAATAAGCGTGATCAAGAGTAACCAAGCATAAGGTTGCTTACCTTTACGCATAAAAAAGGGCTCCTTTACAGGGGCCTTTTTTATGGTTTGCAGATAAGCCAATTCAGGCTTACTGGCCGAGTGCTGTCACGGCGTGGTAATATTTCTAGGCTTTTTCGCGTTGGCGGCGTTAGCGGTCTTTACCCCTAACAGAAAAAGCGTTACATATAGAACAGTTAACAGGGAGGTTACATGTCTATAGATAAGGTTTCTCATCGTAAGTTAGTGCGGGTATTTACTGCAATCGGTCCTTATTTGCGCGAGCTGAAGACGTGCGAAACGCAATATTTTTTCGACTGTTTATCCGTGTGTGCCAGCGCCAAGGCCTCGCCCGAAGTGCGTGAGTTTTGGGGCTGGTGGTTAACTCTGGATACTCAAGACGGAGAGCAATTTGAGTTCCACTATCAGCTGGGATTTTTTGATGCCAGCGGCGAGTGGCAGTTAAAAGCCATTCCTAAGAAGCATCAAGCTGAAGTGACACGCACCTTGCGTGATTTTTACGATAAACTCGGCGTCTGCATGGATGGTTTGGCACTGAGTGTACGCCCGTCAATCGCATTGGGTACCGATCACTTGTTAAGCCCCGCCTAAGCGAATGCAGGTGTAAGCGCTAAACCTGCTTGATTTGCCTGGATGCGTCTTAGTTTATTATGTTGCCGGCACTGTTGCCGGCATTGCTGTTAGTAAGGAGCCGTTGGGCTTTCCATGAAAGGCAAAACCATAGTTGTAAAATTAGGCACCAGCGTGCTAACAGGTGGCACCCGTTGTTTAGACCGGGCGCACATGGTTGAGCTGGTGCGCCAATGCGCCAGCTTACACAGAGCCGGCCACCATATTATTGTGGTCACCTCGGCGGCCATTGCTGCTGGGCGCGAGCATTTGGGCTTTCCGGAGCTGGCCAATACCATGGCCAATAAACAAATGCTGGCCGCCGTCGGCCAAACCCAGCTTATTCAAACGTGGCAGTCGTTGTTTAATCTCTACGGTCTGCACGTGGGGCAAATTTTGCTCACCCGTGCCGATTTAGAAGACCGCGAGCGTTATCTGAATGCGCGCGATACCCTGCGTGCATTGTTGGATCACCGCATTATTCCGGTGATCAACGAAAATGACGCCGTGGCCACCAATGAGATTAAAGTGGGCGATAACGATAATTTATCGGCCCGCGCCGCTATTTTAGCGGACGCCGATCTACTGGTGTTGCTCACGGATCAAAAAGGCCTGTTTACCGCAGATCCGCGCTTTGATCCCAAGGCGCAGTTGATCGAAGAAGTGCAAACCATAGATGATACCTTGCGTAAATTAGCCGGTGGCAGTATCGGTGGTTTGGGCACGGGTGGCATGGCAACCAAGTTACAAGCTGCCGACGTAGCGCGCCGTGCCGGCATAGATGTGGTGATCGCCACCGGCCAAGTGCCAGAAGTGATTGGTCGCTTAGCCAACGGCGAGCGCATTGGCACCCTGTTCCCTGCACTGGCTACGCCATTAGAGAGTCGTAAACGTTGGATCTTAGCGGGACCGCCGCCGCACGGTGAAATTCACATCGATGCGGGTGCGGTGAAAGCGGTGCAAGAAAATGGCTCCAGCTTACTGCCCAAAGGCATAGTGCGCATTGAGGGGCGGTTTCGCCGTGGCGAGGCGGTGCGCATCGTTAATCCAGAAGGGCGCGAGCTGGCGCGCGGTATTTGCCGTTACGATGCCCTCGAGCTCAATCAAATTAAAGGTCAGCACTCAGAGCAAATTGAGGCGCTGCTAGGTTATGGTCACGGTACTGTGGCTATCCACAGAGATGACTTAGTGTTGTTGTAAGCACAGCGGTAAATCTGCGCACAGTGTTGACTGGTTAGGAGTAAGTATGAATTTGGAACAGATGGGCCAAGCCGCCCGCGACGCCGCCTATGTGCTGGCAGACAGCACCACGCGCACCAAAAATCAGGCCTTGTTAGTGATGGCCGATGCGCTAGAAATGGCGGCGCCACAAATACTCGCGGCCAATGCGCAAGACTTAAGCGCGGCCCGTGAAAGCGGCATAGGCGAGGCCATGCTGGACCGCTTAATGCTTAATCCAGCGCGCATTAGCGCCATTGCGCAAGACGTGCGCAATGTAGTGTCCTTGCCGGATCCGGTAGGCGCCGAGCTTGATAGCCGCGTGCTAGAAAACGGCATGCGTTTATCGCGCCGCCGGGTGCCATTAGGCGTGGTGGGTGTTATTTATGAGGCGCGCCCTAACGTGACCATAGATATAGCGGCGCTGTGCTTAAAAACCGGCAACGCTAGCATTTTGCGTGGCGGGCGAGAAACCTTTCACACCAATCAAGAGTTGGTAAAGGTGATCCAGCAGGCGTTAACCGCCAGCCAGTTACCCGAAGCGGCAGTGCAATACATCAGCGAGCCAGGACGTGAGTGGGTAAATGGACTGCTGAAACTCGATCAATATGTGGACATGATAATCCCCCGTGGCGGCGCTAATTTACATAAGTTATGTAAAGAGCAGGCTACAGTGCCGGTGATCATCGGCGGCTTTGGCATAGGCCATATGTTTGTGGATGCCAGCGCCGACTTAGTGCGCGCCATAGACGTGATTGATAACGCCAAAACTCAGCGCCCCAGCGTGTGCAACACCATAGATACTTTGTTAGTACATGAGGCGGCTGCGGCTGACTTATTGCCAAGTTTGAGTGCGCGCATGGCACAAAAGGGCGTAGAATTCGTGGCCGATGCAGCGGCACTTGCGTTATTAAAAGACGGCTCTGCCAAGGTGCGTGCCGCGGTAGCAGGCGACTTTGACACCGAATGGTTAGGTTTAACGCTGGGCGTTAAATTAGTGCCTAACGTAGATGCGGCCTTAGCCCATTTGCGCCGCCACAATGCCAGCCATTCCGATGCCATCTTGACCAATGACATAGTCAATGCCGAGCGCTTTATCAATGGCGCACCGTCTGCCGCCGTGTATGTGAACGCTTCTACGCGTTTCACCGACGGCGCTCAGTTTGGCTTAGGAGCCGAAGTGGCTGTGTCTACCCAAAAGCTGCACGCGCGGGGCCCCATGGGACTGGAAGAGCTGACCAGCTATAAATGGATTGGCCAAGCGGATTACCTTATTCGCTCCTAGGGCTCTTAATATGTGAGGGGAGAAGCGTAAGGCGTGAGGCGATAGCGCCTTAGGCTGCTTTAGCTTCTGCAGGGTTTTCACTTACAGCCTGCAGCGTAAGACGTAAGCTAAACGATTGAAAATTAAACGGGCGGCGTTAATAAGCCGCCTCACTTCGTTGAAGAGAGGATTGTATGCCATCCCGATTGTTGGACGCTCTGTTACTGGCAATGCCCTTGCCAGAAAATTTGGAGTCTTGGCGCCAGCATCTTAAGAGCCACCTGCCTTATCCGGTGCAAGGTGCGCAAACTCTGTTTATTGGCGATCCTACCTTGGTGATAGTGGCTTTTCAGCACGATAAGGTGGAAGTGTTTTTGCCAGCTATTCAGTGGCGCCATCACGATATTCATACGGCCAAACCGACTTCGCGAGGCGTTATTGAGCCACATGATGGCACGCTCGAACAGTTGCTGGCGCTGGTGGAGGGGACTATTGCCATTCGCTTAAAGTCTTTTCATGAATGCAGCTGCTGTGGTAAACGCTCTGCCCCCGAAGTGCTGGGCTCACTGCAAGGCGAGCCGGTATGTCGAGATTGCATTAAAGGCCGCCGCGTACTGTTTTAAGCGGTACGCCACCTAATCCAGAAAGCAGGCCGCACTCTTAACGAGTGCGGCTTTTTTTGTGGCTAATAAGCGGCGCGCCTTGTCTATGGCTAATAAGTGGTACGCCTTGATGAGTAATAGTGGCGAGTCAGCTAGACTACTCGTTTGCTGAAGCAGTATGAGCGCAGGCTTTAAAGTCTAGCGAGCGTTTTACCTATTGATAAGAGGGCAAGAGCTTGGAAGGACTATGGGTTATTTTGGCGATTTCCGCCGTGCTGTTTTTTCCGGTAGGCTCGATATTTGGCTTTTTGGCTTACAAAAATCTTAATAAGCAGGCGGCGCGCCTTCACTCGCTAAGCCTTGAAGTACAGGCCTTGCGTGGGCAGGTTAAGCGCAATGAGGCCTTAGCGCTGGCTGCAGCTGAACAATCCACGGCGTTACCTGATTCCCTCGCCAATCCTATCGAGCAGAGCTCGGCCATGAGCTCGGTAATAAGTTCGGCCATGAGCTCGCCACTAAGCGAGCCCGCAGATTTACAGCCTGATCGCCCTGATCTCTCAAGGGCCGCCGCCACGCCTCCCCCAGCCTCGGCGGCGCCTGTTGCTGAGGCATCTGTTTCTCGCCCCGCTAGGCCCAAAGCTCAGTATCAGGAATCAGCTTACCCTTATGCGGCACTCTCAGCGGCGCCGTCCCGTGTTATGCAATCGCTTAAACAAAACTGGATGGTATGGCTGGGGGGCTTGAGTGTGGCGCTGGCCGGTATCTTTATGGTGCACTACTCGGTGAGCGAAGGTTTAATGGGCCCTGTGTTGCAGCTGTTGCTGGCGCTCAGTGTGGGTGGAGTCTTACATGGCGCTGCCGAATATTTGCGCCGCAGATACGGGTATCGCGATCAAATCTTTGCCGCGCTGGCCGGTGGCGGCAGCGTCACCTTGTATGCCGCCTTATTGGCGGGCATTCATCATTACCAGCTAATAGGGCCTTGGCTGGGCTTAGCACTATTGGCCGCCGTCTCGCTGGGCACCATGGGGTTAGCGCGCTTGCACGGGCCTTTATTGGCGCTCATGGGCTTGAGCAGTGCTTATATAGTGCCGCTGCTGATCGACAGTGATGCTGGCAGCGTGGCCTTTGTCTTAAGTTACAGCTTATTGATTACCGTCAGCTCGCTATTATTAATGCGTTATGTATTTCGTGACTGGCTTTGGTATACCACCTTGGCTGGTGCGCTCTTGTGGTGGCTGGCGGCCTTGCTTGTGGGTGGACCATTTTCTGGTGCAGAGCTTGGCGGCGGTATAATGCCCACCTTGCCTCTTTATCTGACGGCCTTGTGGCTGAGTTTTGCGCTCTTGCCCAACGGGAGCCAGATTGCCAGGGCGCGCCTGCGCGATGCTTTTATTGCCTTGTTAATCGCGTGGGCTTTGTCGATAGCAGGTCAGCCTGTTAGCGAATCGTTAAGCGAAAGCCCCTTGTTTTTGAGTTGGTTATTGCTCTTGCCGGTGGCGTTATTAATGCCGCAAAGCCGCCAGGCTTTGTGGTATCTGCCGTGGGGCGCGGTATTCGCTAGCGCCGCCGGTTGGCTGTTGTACTTAATCGGCATGGATCTAGACACGGTTTATTTACGCCAATTCCCCCTTGAGCAACAGGCTGGCTTTAGCCGTTATTTAATCTTGGCGGCGGCCATCTGTGCAGGCCTTGGCTTTTGGCAATGGCGGTTGGACGATAAACGTCGTTGGGCCTCGCTCAGCTTAGTGGCGCCTTTGGTGTGGTTAACGCTGGGCTGGCTGTTAATACAGGGCTTTGAGCCCAGCATGGCGTGGGCACTGGGTGCGCTGCTGGCCGGTACCCTTTATGGCGCGCTGGCAGGCTTATTGCGGCGTTATGCTCATTACCAAAGCGGCCAAGTGTGGGCTATCTTGGCGGCACATTTAAGCTATTCGCTGGCGGTAACCATGGCGCTGCGCGAGGCCTCACTCACGCAGGCGCTCTCGGTGCAATTTGTCAGCCTAGTATGCTTGGCTCGCCGCTATCGTATGCCGCAGCTTTATTTGTTACTGAAAGTGGTGTTGGCCATAGTGGTGGCGCGCCTGACGTTTAATCCTTGGCTGAATGAATACCAGGCTTATACACATTGGAGCCTCTGGACCTACGGCGGCACCGCCGCACTAGCAGGCATAGCAACCTATTTATCGGAGCGCACTCACGCCATTCGCCCTTGGTTAGAAGCGGCCAGCCTGCACTTATTAGTGTTATTTTTGGGCGCAGAATTACGTTACTGGCTTTATGACGGTGATATTTTCAGCCAGCAATACAGCTTTACTGAGGCCACCGTTAATACCCTGCTGTGGGGCGGGCTCAGTATTACTTATCTGCTGCGAGCCAAAACCGCTCAGCAATTGGCGTGGCTGTATCGCAGTTGCGCGTTAGCGTTGCTGGGCTTGGCCAGCCTTAGCTATTTGCTGTTGATCAGCTGGTATAACCCTTGGTGGGGCGAAACGGAAATTAGCGCCAGGCCACTCTTTAATATATTGCTGCCCGCTTACGGCGGCCCCGTGTTGTTGGCATTTGCGCTGAGCCGCTTCCCTCAGTGGGTTCCTAGAATGTGGGCCTTGGCGGTGGCCGGTGGCGGCTTTATGCTGTTTAGCGCGCTCGAAATTCGCCAACTGTGGCGCGGTAGTGATATGGCGTTTTGGTCTGGCATGAATAGCGGTGAGCTCTATACCTATTCAGTGGTGGGCATGTTGTACGCCATTATCGCCATTATTTATGCCACCCAAAAAGGCCATGCGCAGTTTTATAAGATTGGCATGACCTTATTGGGATTGGTGATCGCTAAAATTTTCTTAATCGACATGGACGGCTTGCAAGGCCTGTGGCGAGTAGCGGCTTTTATGGGCTTAGGCTTGGCATTATTAGGCTTAGCCTGGATGCACCAAAAGGTGCAGCGCGCCGTGGGTTTGGTGAAGGGAGCGAGATAACACCAGAACTAAGACTTATTTTTGCCACGGAATCCACGGAATCCAAGAAAAATAGAGATTAGATCTGAAAGGGAGCTTTATGGTTAAGGGCAGGACTTTTGTAGGCGAACGCTTGCTCTCGCATTTTGCCGCAGGCGGAACTGTGATGGGGTAAGGGAAAAAGATAGCGAAAAGTATCAAGCTAAAAGAGTTGTGGAGGCGTAGGTCTCGCAGGCAACAAAAAGCCGCGCTCTATAAGGGCGCGGCTTTTTTATACCTTGCAGCGGTTAAGAATAAGCGCTACTTAAAAGGAATACTTAGTCGTTATACCAAACATGCGCGGTGCGCCCAGCTGTACATAGTCTTCGACAATGTAACCCTTGTTTGGATTATTTCCGAAGTTAAAGCCGCGTACCGCGTAGTCTTCGTCGGTGAGGTTTTTGCCCCACAGGGTAACCAGCCAGTTATTCCACTCATAGCCAAAGCGTGCATTGAGCAACGTATAGGCGTCAGAGCGCGCATTGTGGCTATCGGAGAAGTAAAACGCCTCTTTGCCTTCCACATCTAGGCCCGAAAACCAGCCATTGCCGTGATCAAAGTCTACGCCAAACGCAAACTGATACTCAGGCGCATGTGCGGCGTCGCGACCATCAAATTTAGCGCCGGGCTCTTTTAATTCGGTTTGCAGCAAGCCAAGGCTGGCGTGTAAACGCACGGCTTGGGTGGCTTGCCACTGAGCTTGCGCTTCTAGGCCATAGCTGTAAGCACTGTCGGCGTTGGCGGTGTAATCTACAAAATCCCCCGGGCCTATAATACGTGAGGCCTTAATTTGTGCGTCGTCACGCTGCTGAAAAAACATGGCCACTTGGGTGTGTAAGGTGTCGTCCAGCAAGTTGTGTTTGGCACCCAGCTCGTAGTTCCACAGGGTTTCGGATTCAAAACTGCGCAGAGCATCAGGAAATTTTGCTTTATCCTTATTACCGCCGCTAGAGTTATAGCCGCCCACCTTGTAGCCGCGAGCAATCGAGCCATAGAGCATTTGGCTAGCGCTGGTCTGATATTCCAGCGCCATGCGCCCACCCCATAAGAGTTCGCTGGGCTTGGCTCGGTTACCGTCGTTATCGCTATACAGGGTATGGTCTTCTTCTAAGCGCAAACCGTTTATCCAAGTAAGTTTATCGGTTAAGCCGGTGGAGAGCTCGCCATAACCCGCATAACGATTCGCTTCATATTCACTGGTAAAGGTGTCTTTTCCTGTGCGTTCGCGCGTTAAGTCTGAGCTGCGATTAAAGTAATACAGGCCGCCGGTCCAGTCGGTGCTGTCGTTAAACAAGCGAGACTCTTCGGTGGAAATAAAGCGCACATCAACGGTGGCGCCTTTTTCATCCCTTTGATAGTTATCGAAGGAGTCGTAACCGCTAATTGCGGGATTGAGCCAGTCTTCGTCGAAGCCGTACTCTAGATTGCTCTGATTAACGCTGATGGCGGTTTCTTGAATAAATTTACTGTTGCCATACCAGCTGGTCTTGCCCGACAAAGCCACTGTTTCTTGGCGATCATGGCCCGGCTGGTCAGACAGCGTGTGGCGAGTATTATCGAGAGAGAAGGCGTCATAACCGTTATCTAGGTTGGCGTAAAAGGCGGAGAGATCAATGTCCAAGTCTTCGCTGGCGGCGATATGGAATTTAGTGCGCAGCAGGGTTTCATCTATGTTGTTGGTGTCATCGCGCTTTAAGTAATCGTTTTTAGTAAAGCCATCGCTGGTATTGCGCTGGGCGGCAAAGCGGTATGACACTTTATCGCTCATGGGCCCGCCCACGGCGGCACTCAAGTTTTGGGTATTGTACTGGGCGGCCGTTAGCTCAACGTTACCTTCTAGGGTGTCGGTGGGCTCATTGGCGCTGATGTTGATCAGGCCCGCCAAGGCATTTGCGCCATATAAACTACTTTGTGGGCCACGCAACACTTCTACTTGCTTGGCATCTAGCAGGGTGGCGCCTAAGGTGGCAGAGCTCATGTCGATACCATCGACCAACACGCCCACCGACGGGTTAACCGCGCCAATAAACTGGCTGCGCTCGCCCACACCACGAATTTGGTAATACTTACCGCGCGAGGCACCGGCGCTTAAGTTCACGTTAGGCGCTTGGGCCAATACGTCTGAGAGGTGCGTGTTACCGGGCTTGTTGATTTCAGCCTCATCAATCACGCTTACGCTGGCGGCGGTTTCTTGCAGGCTGTCATCGCGAAAGCTGGAGGTGACTGTGGTGGTTTCTAGGGTATAAACGCCAGCTGCGCTGTTATCTGCTTGGGCAGGTAAAGCCGTTATTAGGCCTAAGGCTAGGGCTGAAGATAAAGCTGAGGGTGCAAAAGGTAATTGGGGCACTTCAAGTCTCCGCATTAAAAGATACGAAAACCGGGTAACTACAAGGGCAGGCAGGAGAGCAGACAGGGGAGAGCAGAGCGTTGCAGCTTCCTATTCCTACGCCGGTATTAGCCGGATCAGGTTCAAAGGGTTTGCGTCAAGCGCATCTCAGGCAGTAACTTCCTGCCACCCCTTAGGATATGACTTATGGTTATAAGTCGCGCACAATTATACCTATTTAGGCATAAATGTCGACACTTATACACAAAGCGGCCGCTCGTCTGCCTCGTGACCTTAACAAAAAACCGCGATTTTTAGAGCACGGCCTTTATGACTGTTGATTCGGCGTTCGTTAATCAAAATACAGTGATAAATACTGCTTGAGATATTGCTCGGAACTGAGGTTAATGTTGCCCATCTGCAATTGGCTATCAGGCTTAGGAATAGAGAAAAACGCAAATGAAAAGCGCTCTTGCTGGCGATTTTCAGGTAAGTCCACCTGATGTTGCAGCGCCTTAATCTTGCCTTCGGTGAGCACCTCCAATAAATATCCGGGGAAAGAAATAATCTTAGTCTGCTTGCCCAGCGCCACCAGTTCTCCTTGCTGATTAAGGTAGGAAAATCCGCTATCAAGGCCGAACACGAAGGTGGAAAACAAAGATACATCAATGTGGCGCATTAGGCGGGTGTTATCGATCGCCGTAATCGGTGCATTCATTACCGGTGGATAGTAATTACAAGACACCATATGGCCTAACGAGCTGTGATAAAGCTCAGCAAGCCCGGGTATATTAAGCTGCTCAATCAATGCCAGTTCGCTATTGCGTACCGCTGTTTGCAGTTCATCCCATTGCTCAGAAAAAAAGCCGTGAAATTCTTTTGGGAAGTCCGCCGGAGGGTGAAACTCTGAGATAACAAACGAGTGCAGCATATCTCGGTAGTCTTGATTAGTGCTGTCCGTTTGGCCCCAGTAAGAATAGCCCTCTTGGATCTTGGCAAAGTTAGCCTGTAAATACGGTTTTTTATATTCGGTATCCTGCAACACAAAATTACGCAAGGCGTGGCGCAGCTGGGTGTCATCTTTACCCAGTATTTGAGTTTCAAATATCATAAAATCTGGTCCTTAATAGTGGTAAAAATGGCTTATGCAGTTTGAGCCGCGAGCGTTGAATTGCTCGAAGAGCTAAGCCGAGAGTCGAACTCGGCTTGCCGACGATGCTTATGCCATTGCCACCATCCATACAGACCTAACAGTAAAAACAAACCGTATTGCAAGGCATAAATAGGCGAGCCTTTAGCGAGATAAATATGAATACCCAGCACATTGACCAACACCCAGATTACCCAGTTTTCCATGCGTTTTCTTGCCATTAAAAACTGAGCAAAAAAGTTCAGCACTGTGCTTGCTGAATCTCGCACTAACATGGATGGTTCGGGGATCCAGCTAAATTGGCTCGCTAAGGTAGAAACTATCACCGCCCATACCGCTATGCACAAGATGACGCTTGCGCCGAGTAGATATTGGCGCGGACGCGATAGCCAACTGGGTACTAATACCAGATTGGTGTTGGGATCTTTACTGCATATCCAAGCTCGCCAGCAGTAGATTTGAATGGGGATATATACCAAGTACATGATGGCGTCTGATAGCAAACTCCAGCTAAAAAAAGCCAAATAAGCAGAAATACTCGACCACACCATGCCCAGTAACCAACCGCTGCGTTTTTCTTTGGCTAGTAATATTAAGCCAAACACACCGGCCAGAGTCGCAATAACTTCTAAAGGTTGTTGGCCCAGCACATATCTCCACTCAACGGCAGTTAACCAGCTTATGAAAGCCTGCATTATTTCCATAGTGACCACTCCTTCGCAGGAACGAGCGAGCCTAGAACAAAAGACATATAAGTAGCAGTAATAGCTGTTTGCAGTAAATCAGTAATCGCAGTATTTAAAAGGGATAGTCGAAACACGTTTAGTCTCCGTATAAGTTTATAGATATAAATACGAAAACCGGGTAATTACGAGAGCAGGCAGGTGAGGGCAGAGCAGTGCATTGCGGCTTCCTATTCCTACGCCGGTATTAGCCGGATCAGGTTCAAAGGGTTCGCGTCTGCGCATCTCAGGCAATCGTAACTGCCACCCCTTAGGATATGACTTAATGTTATAAGTATAGCCGCATTATACTCATTTTGGTATAAAGGTCTAGGTTAACGCAAAGCTGCTTCAAGCAGCGCCAAGCTCAACGAAAAGATATATTTGCCACGGAAGAACACGGAACCCACGAAAAAATAGAGATTAGATCGGAAAGGGATTTTTATGGTAAGGGCTAAAACACCACGCCGTGAGTAGGCGGGCTCTGGTTCTTACCATTAAAATTTCTTTGGCTCTTTTTGACCTTATCTCATGTTAATTTTTTCGCATGTTTGGTGGGTTTCGTTGCAAAAGTAACATTTGTCTCTGGTTGACAGTTTTTTACTTTAAACAGCGGCCCCTGGGTTCATCGCTTTGGTGCAGCACCACATCGGAATGCAAAAATTCAGCCGCGTCTGCTGAGTCTTGTACCTTAGTGGCACTGCGCGCTAGCATCTCGGCTTCAAACTCGGTAAGCACACGCTGGCGTATGCCATCTTGTCGCCAGTTCGATTGCACTCGGCAGCTTCTAACAATAATGCGCGCCAGCGACAGTGCATCCAGCAGCGCTTGGTTGGCACCTTGCCCTTTGAACGGGCTCATGGGGTGCGCCGCATCGCCAATCAGCGTGGCGGCTCCGATTTGTGCTAATAACTCAGGCGTGAGCAAGGCTCTGTCGTATACCGGATAGCCAGATATCAGTGCAGCTGGCGTGGCCGCTAAAATCTGCGGAATAGGCGAGTGCCACTGGGTACGTCTACAGGCTTCGGCCTTTAGCGCCTTGGCTCCTTGGGCGCTCAAGGTTTTAGCGTCATCTTCAAGCATGGGGAAGCTTAATTGCCACATCACAGAGTTGGCATCATAGGGCATAACATAAATGCGCTCATGGCCATTGGCAGTTTGAAATACAGTGGCCGAATCCATCAAATCACTGTCTACACCTTGCAGCGCACTTAACGGGCATATGCCTAAGATGGCGATGCAATCCAGATAACGCAGCGAGCTGATGTCGTGCCCCAACACTAAGTTGCGCACCGCGCTTCGAATACCATCGGCTCCTACCACTAGATCTGCCTTGGTCTGCTTTATTGTTCTGTCCACCGCAAAGCTCAGCTCAACACCTACTGCCGTTTCTTTAAAGTCGACTAACTGATGACCCCATTTTATTGCATCTTGCTGATGCGGGGGGGCATCTAACTGTTCCAGCAATGCCAAGCGCAAAGACTGACGGGCAATATGCACGTTAGTGCGCTTAGGTGCTTGAGTTTCATCTGAGTGCAGCCACTTTCTCATGCCCCATTCGCCGAGCACTTTACCGTCTGTGGTGTGCACCACATGGCGAGTAGACACTAAGCCTTTTTCCAGTTCAAAAATGCCTAAGCCTTCAATGGCTTTGCTGGCTTGTTGCAAGGTAAGGCCATAGCCCTGAGAGCGGGCTTCAAAGTTGTTATCACGCTCATACAAAGTGAACGGAATACCACGGTGTAAACAAGCCACGGCCAATGCCACGCCGCCAATGCCGCCACCAATAATAGCCACAGTTGGATAATTTTCTGTGTCTGGCGCAGGTGGACGATCGGCCTTGATCAGTCCCGATCCGCCACAGCTAGGGCAAGAAGATAAGTGCGCCTTAGGGCGAGCGGGCGCCGAGCCGCCGTGCTTTTCAAACTGCGCCAACGCGGCCTGATAGCTAAGCTTCACTTTCTTACGGATCTTCTGACTGATCCGCCCTCGCCCCTGACACTTAGGACAGGGCGCCCAGCTAAGCTGTGCTTCATTAGTTAACTTGATGTTGGCGGCCCTCATAAGAAAAAAGTAAGCAAACTCTTAAATGCAGGGCGCAATTGTAAAGCAGTAGCCAGCACTTTCATTGCTTTTAGATAAGGTAAGGCGAGAAATAGATCACTGCGGAGTCGATTGGTCGTTTAGTCTGCTGAAGGTCGGACAAAGGGTCTGCTCCTCCGACTTGCCTGAGTAATGCCACTTATCACTTCAGCCCACTGCGAACATTCACTGGATGTTCGGTTAGGCTGAAGTTATTCGTATTAGCGAGGCAAGCTCGCCCATGCACGCTCAAACACATAACATCCATGTTATGTGATGGTCGGCTGAGCAGATCCCTTTATCCGCTTTGATAGTACTTAGTGGCTTTAAATATACCACCAAAAATCTGATGAAAAGTAGGATCTAACGTCTGCTTAAACTGTAAAATATCTGATATTGAAATTATTGGCTCTTAAAGATACCCAGCTGATTTCTTTGCTAGCTTAAATTCCAATGTTGCTTTGGCTGCACCATCAAACCCTGGGAATAATGTTGCAGCTGAGAGACCAAATTTATGGCATCTAATTAATAGTTCTCCTGCTAATTTTGCTGGTAAGGTGATCTTGTATGTGTTGGTAGCGGTTTCTTTATCAAATAATTTATCTAATGAGTCAATCTTATTTTTAGGATCAAACAATGTATGAGCACCTTCGCCATGTTGATCACGTAACAATAAAAAGACGCCTTTTTGAGCTGCGAGGTTATTACTTGTACTACCCGGAACAGAGATAAAATCAAGAGTCTTTTTATGCTCAGTTGACCTATCTGATTCTATAACCCATAAAGCTAACCTTTCAGGTGAAGAAGATGAGTTTAGAGCTTGTGAAGCGGAAAAATAGGCTGCCACCAAAGGATTTCTGGTCCAATCTAATAAACGAGTTGGCACACCGTGATGCTGAGCCATTGCTATAAAAGATATATACACTTTATCGGGCCATTCACTAGTAATAGTACTATATCGACTGGAAAATTCATCGAAACGCATAGCGTTTCTGAAACTTTCTGAATCTTGGGGAATGATAAGTCCCATTTCGTCACAGAAGTAGAGAAAGTTAATAAGGAGGGTGTATTCGAAAAGAATTACGTGTTCTGAATTACCGTAGTTACTTTGCATGTGCCTATATTTTTTTATTATATCCTCACGAAAAGTTGCTGGTGTTAAATGCCAGCCTGAATCACCTTGCCCTCGGTAGATCGGAGAGTTCATTCCACTTGCTATGTTTCCAATTGGTGAAATTAGATTCCAAAAGTCATCTAAGTTTTCGCTATGTATATCTATAATTGCCATTGTTTCCCCGATTTGATATTTAATTAATAATTTTTTTATGTATTTTAAACTCTATCAATACGAAAAATCACATCAACATTTCTGCTGCTGATGGTTATATCTACCGAAGACTGTATATAGTCGCAAGAGACAGTAGGAATTGTCGGAGCCAACCGTCAAATGCCAGGGACGGCATTTGCCGAGCGTCGCATGGATGCGGCTTAGCGCGTTGGCGTAGGCAATCCTACTGGCTCTGACGCCAAGCCAATACTGAAAGCCCACGCTTGCCATAAAAAAGGCCGCATTCTTTATGAATGCGGCCTTGGTGTTTTTACTTATTCGAGAAACCAACTTAACCCATCAGCCGCGCAAACCATAATCTGCCCAGCATGCCCGGTAGGGTGGTGATGCCGGCGGTAGCGTAACGCAGTTCGCCTTTGTAGGCGACCATCAAGGTTGGTGTGACTTTAATGCCTAACACTTGGCCTAAGCGATTATCCGTATCATTAACCACAGAAAAGTCATAACCCTTTTCCCGTACATAATGAGCCAGCTTGGCATTTGAGCCCGAAGCCAATGCAATACTGACTACCGGAGCATTCACCATATCGGCTTTTATCATATCAACCATGGGTGAAACGATGCGGCATACGCCGCACCAGCTGGCCCATACGTAGACTAATACTGGCTGCTCCGCACTCATGGCGTTTAAGTCGATTTCATTGCCGGCCAAGGTGGTCATGGTGCCAAGGGCCGTCACTTCTGTGGGTAAGTCTTGGCTGCGCCACATATCCACAGCGGTGACCATTACCATTAGCACCAGCAAATAGCCGACCGCTTTACCGAGCTTTTTTAGGACCATTATTTCGCCTCATCTAAGGCTGCCATTACCTTGTTGGTGGTGAGCAAGACTTCTAGCGCCTTACCTTGCGGCAGGCTGGGGCCAAATACTTGGTTAAAGGGAATGCCCGCTCTTTGGTTGGCATGCAAATAATCGGTAATGGCACTGTTTGGGCGCGTCCAATCGCCGCGCATCAAAACTATGTCATCATCTTGCAGTGCCGAATACACAGGGTCGCGCAGCGTCACGCCCACCTTGTTGGCTTGGCAAGTAATACACCAATCGGCCGTTACATCCACAAACACCCGCTTGCCAGCGGCCACCTCAACTGCGATTTGCTCCGCGTCTAGCGGCTGCCAGTTAAGCTCGTCTTTAATGGGGCTCACCCACTTGGATTGGGTAACAAAGGCACCGATACCAGCCACGGCACCGAGCAATAACAGGCCGGCTAAGCCGAACAGTAAACCGCGCGCGCCGTATTGGCGGATCAAAGACCAGAGCGGCAGCACAATTAATAAGGCGGCCAAGGCCCACGTAATGCCAGAGCCTAAGGTGTAGCTGAGTAACGACAGCAGCCATAAGCTGGTAGCGAGCAGCATAAGGCCAAACAGCCATTTGACCTTTTCCATCCAAAGCCCAGGTTTAGGCAGCGCACGAATAACACTCGGGAATAACGCCAGTAACAACCAAGGCAGTGCCATGCCTAAGCCTAAGCCGGTAAAGATGGCGACCAGCACCAACGGTGACGAGGCCAAAGCCACGGCCACCGCCGTGCCCAAGAAAGGCGCACTGCACGGCGTGGCGAGTAAGGTGGCAAACATGCCTTGCAGCACGTGGCCGCCATTACCATGGCCGGGGCGCGTGGCCAGCCAAGTATTCAAACGGCTGGGTAAGCGCACTTCAAACAAGCCAAACAAGTTGAGTGAGAACAGGGCGGTGACCAGCAGCATAAAGCCGATAAAGGCCGGTTGTTGAAACTGTATACCCCAGCCTAATTGCGCGCCCGACCAAGTGAGCACCAACATAAAGGCGGCCAGTAGCCAAAACGACAACATAATGCCAAATGCCGACCACAGCAGTGGCGCGCGTACCTGCTTTCGTTCGCCCAACACTAAGCTGTTGAGCTTAAGGCCGAGCACCGGCAATACGCAGGGCATGATGTTTAACACTAAACCGCCAAGCACCGCATACAGCAGTATCCAAGCAAGCGAAGGCACGGCCGCCTGCATGGGCGCTAAGGTGCCGGCGCTAACCGTGGCATGCAGCTCTTCGGCCAGCCCTTCATCTATGGCGGTGATGACGATAGATTGCTTGTCCAGATTAAGCGCATCGTTCCAGCTGCTGACCTGAAAGCGGACTTGCAGCTGCTGATCGTCAATAGTGAACTTAGGCTGACTAAAAATAGCCTCGTCCAGCTCATCCACATAAATGGCGGGCTGCTGCCAACCGCGTTCGTTATTGAGCATGATTTCTAACTGCTGGCTGGCTTTATCCCATGTTAAAGACTTAGCACTCACTAGGCTGGCCACGCGTGGCACTTTAGATACCGCTTGCTGGTATTCATGGCTTAGCTGGTCGTTAGCCACCATGTTAGCGTCTAGCGGTAACTGCAATTGATAGTCGGTTAGCACGCACACGGTGGTGCAGCTGGGCAGGGTTAACTTGGCGTTAAAGATGCTGGCTTGGTCACCCTCGGTTGGGGTGAGCTGCAGCGGAAAGTCCACTTCATGCTTATAACCTTGGGTCTCAATACCGAGCAGGCTAAAGCGCTCAGGCACCGGCCATTGCCAGTTTACGTCTTTAAGATTGCTTGAGTCTTCCCAATTTAAGCGTGGCGCTATGCCGCCTTCACCTGGGGATCGCCAATAGGTTTTCCAGTCATCCGTTAAGCGCACTTGCAGCAGGGCAGGGTAAACATTTTGTTCACTATCATAAGGGCCCGTTTGCACCAAGCGCACTTGCACTGGCGGGTGCTCGGGTGCCTGTTTCCAGCCTGTATCGTTAGCGTAGGTACTTAATGAAGTTAACAGCAGCCAGGAGCTTAGAAGCCCGATAAAAAGAGTCTTGAATCTGTTCAAAATAAAATCTCCGATAAAAAAGTTAAGCGAAAACGAGGCGTGCGTTTTGCTCACTCTCGGAACACGCACAGCACTAAGTGCCGCCGTCGACCAGGAAATAATAATGGTGCCAGCCTACGCCGACGGTATCTGCTTGCTTGAACGGGGGCTAACCAAAGCGCAAACAGTAAAATAATGGCAATAAACAAAGGGTCTAAGTGCTGAAACACCTTGCTTAATAGTTGCTCACTTAAGCTACATGAGTCCTTTTCTGGCTCAGCCTTTGTGTTGTGAGGCGATACGTTGCTAGCGTTTAGCTGCTCCGAATGCAGAGCGGCATGATCAAGCGTACAGGCTATTTTTAAGCCCATGCGCTGGCTCATGCAAAGGCTGACCACCAGCACGGCGAGCAACAAGGCCAAGCCGCCTTGTCGGCTTAAGGTTCGCTTTTTCAAGCTAAGCATTCTCAACTTAAGCTCGCTCAACTTAAGTGCTCTCAACCTAAGGCCAACCAAAGTGCCACTCCTAACATTAAAGTACCGGCTAAACGGTTCATTAATTGCACTTTATTTTTTTGCTGTAGCACGCGGCTTAAAGTACGACCGCCGCTGGCATAGAGCAGCAAACAGCTAAATTCGAGCACTAAAATCATAGAGACCAAGATGGCGAGCTGGCCAAGTAGCGGTGCGCCTTGGTCGATAAAAGGCGGCAATAAGGCCACAAAAAAAGCCCACCCTTTAGGGTTGGCGATGGCGGTAATAAAGCCTTGGCTGATCAAGGTCTTAATGGGAATATGGCGTGGGCCCGCATCCACAGGGCTTAACGCCAGCTTGCCTTTAGAGCGCCATAGTTGAATGCCCAGCCAAGCTAAATACAGGCCGCCGGCGTATTTGAGGCCCTGAAATAACAGCGGATATTGCAGCATAATCGCCGCTACGCCGAGCACGGCCAAGCAGGCCACCACGCCCACACCCACAAGCTCACCCAGCATCATCCACAAGGTGCGGCGCACGCCGACCGTCATGCCCAAAGACAAAGCCAGTGTCATGCACATGCCGGGGGTAATCGAGACAAAGAAGAAAGTGGGAATAAACACCATTAAGACTGCAGAGCTAATAGCACACCTACCTATAAGGTTGTGGAAGTGAAACCATATTGTGCGCCATTATACGTTAATTGCCCGACATTAGGCCAACAACGGCAACGGTTAGTCTTTTGTAGATGGCAGTGTCTTTTTCGGGAGCTCTTGTTGTAGGTAAAGAGGATGAGCTGCGGTGTTTGGTTCTATTCATAAACCTCAGAAATAGCCAGCAAAGTTGGCCCGCCGAAGTCCTCTTTACCAAAGAGACGGGCGGCTACGGGGATCGTGTTTTTGTAGGCGGCAATTTATTCGCCGCGGTTTTGTCTGTCATGCTTAATTTGGCGCTAGATACAGCTTTATCCACGCACAAAAAAAGCACCGAGCTTTTGGGCTTGGTGCTGGGCGCTTGTTTTTGCAGATTAATCGCTAAATTTTGGGCTTAGCACGAAACGGCCGGGGGCTATGGTCAGGCCCACGGGCGCGGCTTTCAACCAGCCATATTTAGCGTCGTCTAGGCGATACACAGGCTGGTTTTCTAAAATAGAGCGCACCACTTGCATCATGCCGTTTGAGGCAATGGCCATGTCGCCTTTGTAACCGTAAGCATCAACCTTGCTCTGGATGAGATTTAAGTCACGCAAGAAGATGGCGTTTTGTTTGCGGTCATACACGGGGCGACCTTCAACCACTAAGTCTAACTTAGCCGGAAAGCGCGCGATTAAGGCGTTGATGGCCGTTTCGCCCTGCAAGTTTAAACGCACCACATCCCGGTTATCTGGGCCAATTTGCAGCTTCAGCTTGTCGATCTGGGTTTCTACCAAGCCTTGTGTCAGGCGTGGCATCTCTTGCTCTAATAGTGTGTAGAGTGACTTTTCCATCTCACCTTCAGAAATACTGTACTGACTGACGCTGGCGCAAGCGGTTAACAACAAGAAGCTCACGCTTAACAAGAACGACTTCAACATTTAAATACCTCGGTTTAAAAACAGGTGAGGAGTGAGGTGTAAGGCGTGAGGGGGATGACCGTCACTTTCGAGTTCGGTGTTTTTCACTGCACTTTCGCCTTACTCTTCACGCCTAACACTTCACGAATTTACCTCAGCAACTGATCCAGCTGATTGGCAAAGGCTTGGCGATCGGCGGCACTCAAAGTGTCCGGCCCACCTGTGTGTATGCCACTGGAGCGCAAGGTGTCCATAAAGTCACGCATGGTCAGCTTGGCGCGAATGGTACCGGTATCAAACTTTTCACCACGCGGGCTTATTACAATGGCGCCTTTTGCCAGCGCTTCGGCGGCCAGTGGAATATCGGCGGTGATTAAAATTTCGCCAGCAGCTATGCGCGATACAATTTCATCGTCTGCCACATCAAAACCTTGAGGCACTTGCAGCTGCTTGATGAGCGTAGAGCCCGGTAGCGGCAAGGGATGATTCGCCACCATGGTTAAGGGCGTTTGGGTGCGCTCGGCTGCGCGAAATAAAATATCGCGGATCACTTTTGGGCAAGCATCTGCGTCAACCCAAATGTGCATCAGTTCTGGCGTCCGGTTTTCTTCTTGCGATCGAAGGCTTCTTGCAACTCACCGGGCTCAACTAACACACCGGCGGCGTCACTGATTGGGAACACAGCCACTAACAGCTCGTCTTCTTCCATGCCGGGCACCCAACGTGACTGCCACACTTTTAAGGTAATGGCTTCTGGCTTGCACTGCGCCCAGTCGTCCACGGCCCAAGCTTTGGCGTAGTCGGCGTGCGGCCATACAGGGATGCAATCTTCGTCGTCGTCCGAGGTGAGCATCATGCAGCCGTGCTCATCGGTTAAGATCCACAGCTGTTCGTGCTCGGCTACTTTGTTCACAAAGTGGTTGTAGCGCTCGTCATCATTGAGTTTTTCTGTGGCCGCTTTATCGGCGTCGGTTAGGGCATAGCTCATGTTTTTTCTCTCTATTAATTGATCACGGGAATCTGTCCGCATATTCCCATTGCAAGGCCGCTCTTGTCCAGTTTTGCTATGCGTAGCGGGTGAAGGAAAAAGGAAACACATAACTCAATAAGCCCGCTAAGGCTTCAAGATCAAAGCCTTCTGCAACGAAATCCGCAGCCCTCTGTTTATGACAAGCACGAAAATATAGGGATCAGATCTAAAAGAACACCTTAGTAGTAAGGGCCGACACCAGATCAGCAGGAGAGCTCTTACCCATTAAATTTACGATCACTTTTCGAGCTTATTTCAGCTTAATTTTTTCGTTGATTTCGCGGATTTCGTTGCAAAAATATTCTAGCTCTTTATCTATCTTTCTTCAGAGTGATTATCATTCACAAGCGGACTGCGCCAGAAACTGGGTGTTTCTATCTTTAAAGACAAACAATTAGTCGATAGCGCCAATTGAGCGTTTACAGTGACTGCCGCTCGGGCTAGATTAAAAACCAGTAAATTTCGACATTTCGGAGCCAAAGGCTCTCAAAATTGTAAGCAGGGTTGCTCATGCATTTTCAAACAGACGATATTCGTATTAATCAAATCAAAGAACTGTTGCCGCCGATTGCGGTGCTGGAAAAATATCCGGCCACTGCCAAGGCATCTGCCACCGTCTTTGAGGCGCGCCAGGCTATTCATCGTATCTTAGTTGGCGAAGACGATCGTCTACTGGTGGTGATAGGCCCTTGTTCGATTCATAACGTAGAAGCCGCCATCGAATATGGCAATAAGCTGCAGGTATTACGCGAGAAGTACGCAGACACGCTAGAAGTAGTGATGCGCGTGTACTTTGAAAAGCCGCGTACTACCGTGGGCTGGAAAGGCTTGATCAACGATCCGCATCTCGATAATAGCTGCCAGATAAATGACGGTTTGCGTATTGGTCGTAAATTATTATTAGATCTCAATGACATGGGCATGCCCACCGCCAGCGAATTTCTAGACATGATAACGCCACAATATATGGCGGATCTCATGAGCTGGGGCGCTATTGGCGCACGTACCACTGAATCTCAAGTGCACCGCGAGCTGGCTTCTGGCCTGTCTTGCCCGGTGGGTTTTAAGAATGGCACAGACGGCACCATTAAAGTGGCGGCAGATGCAATAGGTGCTGCCAGTGCGGCGCACCACTTCTTATCGGTGACTAAGCTTGGCCACTCGGCCATCGTAGAAACTACCGGTAACCCAGATTGCCACATTATTTTGCGCGGTGGCAAAGAGCCCAACTACAGCAGCGATCATGTCAGTGCCGTATGCGCGGAATTAGACAAAGCCGGTTTGCCACAAAAGATCATGATCGACTTTAGCCACGCCAACAGCAGCAAGCAGTATCAGCGCCAAATGGTGGTGTCGGACGACGTGAGCGCGCAAATCGCCGGCGGCCAGCAGGCCATTATGGGCGTGATGGTAGAAAGCCACCTAGTGGCCGGCCGTCAAGATTTAGCAGAAGGTGTTGAGCTCACCTACGGCCAGAGCATTACCGATGCTTGCATCGGCTGGAGCGACACCGAAACCCTGCTGGCGCAATTAGCCGAAGCGGTGAAATCCCGTCGGCATGGTTGATTAAAGCGGTAAGCCAGAAGCGTTAAGCTGGAAGAAAAAACTAAAAAAGGAGCTGAAAAGCTCCTTTTTTTGTGGGAAGCATAAGCTCATCAAAACATCAGTCTAACGAACAGAAAAACCACCTTTAAGCCTATCTCCGACACGCACGAATTTAGTCACACTGTGAGGCACGGGGCCTTGGTACAGCACTAGACCAATGCCGATCAGAAAGGCACCACAGGATATCCACTGGGCGATAGAGAGTTGTTCGCCGTAGATAAGGTAACCGCTGACTAGCGCGAACACCGACACTAGTAGAGTAAGCGGTGCCATCTGGCTCATTGGATAGCGCAGCAGCATCTTGTTCCATACCCAGTAACCGAACAAGGTGGTGGGGTAAGCCTGAAACAGTACCGAAATCCAAGCATTGGTATTCCATTGCTGATAGGTAATTTCGAGGATTTCGACGCCATTAAGCAGCACACTCAAACCGATCAATGGCAAGGGGGCGAATAACATACCCCATATATTGAAAGCGAAGGCCGAACGGGTACCCGACTGACGCACTATCACTCCGGCAAGCGGCCAACAGAGCGCGGAAATAAGGATTAGGATAGTGCCCGCTAGGGTTACGTTACCGTTGGTGTACATAATAGAGACCAGCAGCCCCGCCAACGCGATAGTGATGCCAAGCCACATGCGACCAGAAATAATCTCTTTGTAAAACAGTACGCCGACCAACACAGTGGTCAAGACATCGAGTTGTAGTAACACCGACGCCATGCCTGATGACAGGCCAAAGCTGATCGAACTCGACGCCATGCCCCAGATTCCGGTACCAAATACCAAGCCATAAGCGAGTAAATAGCGCCAAGGCACATTGGGCCTGCGAATAAAAAAAATAATAGGGAAAGTTGCGCAGAAAAAGCGCGCCGCCGCAATCAACAGGGGATCCATCTCGGTCACGCCGAGCTTGATCATCGAAAAGTTGAAGCCCCAAATGGCCATCACCAAAATGATGAGTAATAAATCCCGACCTTTCATTCGCTCCGCTCCTTGTATCTGTATGAGATAGCTCAGTATCGCTTGCGAGTAGAAGACGGTACAGATACAGTTTATTGGAAATTAATGGGTACAGATGGAGTGGCATGGCCAAATATAAACAGTTGGCAGAGAAATTTATCAAGGATATTCACACGGGTAAACTTAGCCCTGGCGATCGTCTGCTGTCGCTCAGGCTATTTGCCCAGCAGCACGGGGTGAGTATGTCCACCGCCGTCAGTTGTTACGCCGAGTTGGCATCTCTCGGCTGGCTAATATCGCGCCCGAAGGCCGGGTTTTTCGTCGCGCCTAAACGGCTGGTTGCCAAGCCTCCCGAGTGGACAGCATTTGAAAGTCGGCTTTCCAGCCCTTCAGGTCAACATCGCCATACCTCGACATTGGAAGGCCCCTTAGGCACCGCGCGCCTGTCTCTGGAAAAGACCAGCCAAAGCGCTCTGGAGAGTAGCTTTCGGCGAGCGATGAAACGCGCCTCTGCGCGCTTGAGCAGTTATCCAGTACCACAAGGCGAAGCCTCACTGCGCACCGCTCTGGCTAAGCACTTCAGCCAGTGTGGCTTTGCGCTCAATGCTGATGAGCTGGTTATCACCCATGGTTGCATGGATGCGGTGAAAACCGCGCTCGAAGTCTGTACCCAACCCGGTGACGCTGTGGCCATCAGCTCGCCTTGTTACAATGGTTTACTGGATTTACTGTCTCAGTTGTCATTGCGTATCGTGGAAATTCCTTCATTAGAGGAAGGGATCGATCTGGATCAGCTGGAGCACCACTTGCAGCTCGGTAACGTGCAGGCAGGCCTGTTTTGTACCACCCACATGAACCCTCACGGGCTCACTATGTCTGTGCCACAAAAACAAAGACTGGCGCAGCTGGCCAACCATTATCGAGTGCCGGTTATTGAAGATGATGTCTATCTCGAACTGGCTCACCATCAGCATCACCACCAGCAGCATGTGCCGCTGCCGGCCGCTTATCATGACGAGGGAGGCTTCGTTATCTGGTGCGGATCTGTGTCCAAGACGCTGTCGCCCAGCTATCGCCTAGGCTGGTGTCGCCCTGGACGATACTTCCAGTCTGTTGTGCAACGGGCGTTGGGAGTGCCTACCCTGATGCAGCTCGCGCTGGCCGATTTTATTGAGGCCGGCGCCTATGCTAAGCATCTCAAACGCACTCGTTATCGGCTGGCCGAACATAAACAGCATTATCTCGACTATCTTGTTCAACATTTGCCTGCGGGTAGCCGTATTTCCCAGCCGGATGGCGGTCTGGTGCTGTGGCTCCAAATACCGGGGCTGGATGCGGGGGCAATAGGCGCAGTGGCAGAGCGGAGAGGGCTAGATATCCGCGTCGGCGGGCTGTTTACCGCCTCGGACCGTTATCAAGACTGCCTGCGCATCAACATCGGTTTTCCGTTTAGTGCTCCGGTACAGCGGGAGCTGCAGACGCTGATTGAGCTGGTCAGTATGGTGCCACCGCCTCAGGAATGAGACTGCAGAAACATGAATGAGGCTCTACAAAAAAATAATTTAATAATAATTTCTCTGTCACTGATTAATATACAAAAAGGTAATTTTCTATTAGCAACTTTAATACTGATAAATAAATCCATTAGTATTTAAATTTTATATATTTTATTAAAATTACAGAGGAATCATCTGTATTATTTAACTAAGGCTTTTATGCTTAATCTATAAGCTTCTTCATGCTCAGTTATTTGTCCAAATTCTGCTCTAACAATCATGCCTTCTAAGAAGGTAAGAATCGCCTCGGTTTTAACTGCTCGGCGGGTATCTGCAGGCTCGAACAAAGAAAGCAGCAGCAACTTTAACCAGGCTTTATGTTGCAGCGCTTGTTTCGCCAAGGCGTCATCTTGGCTTTTGAATTCGGCCAGCGCATGCATAAACATGCAGCCTTTAAAATTTTTGCTGCGAAACCAAGCAAAGTGCCAATCCAGCAGTGCATCTAAGCGCTCGTCGACACTGGCAGCGCTGGCGAAAATCGGAGTGAGCTGTGTTTCGAAGTATTGATGTCTGCGGGCGAGCACGGCCTCGATTAAGTTATTTTTTGAACCAAAATGCCGGTACATAGAGGTCTTAGATACCTGCGCCTGATCTCGGATCAAATCGACACCCACAGCGGTATAGCCAAGCTCATTAAACAGCGACTCTGCTACATCCAAAATATGCTCTTTTATGCTCATTGCTGCTCCGCGAGTAAATTTAGGTATTGCTTCTTTAGGTACAGATCTGTACCTTTTGCTTTGTGTACAGGTCTGTACCATTGACATCTTGAGTACAGATCTGTACGGGCAGTGTAACACAGGCAAACCAGCGGGTTTGATGGCTAATTAAGGGATTAAAAATGAAAAGACTACAAGGTGGCGGCACGTTACCGCCCAAACCAACCCTGACTCAATTGCTCAAGGGATTAGTCGGTAGCGCGCTTGGCATATTGACGATTTGCATCTTGAGTCAGTCAACCGGCGTGCCTTGGCTGATGGCGCCTTTTGGTGCGACTTGTGTACTGTTATTTGCGGTGCCGACTTCACCATTAGCTCAGCCACGTAACGTGATCGGGGGGCATTTGATCAGCGCGACGGTAGGGCTGATTGCGCTATATGGCTTCGGTGATTCCATTATTGTTATAGCGCTAGCGGTCGGTATTGCCACTCTGTTGATGCAGTATTTTAGAGCCGTACATCCGCCAGCAGGCGCTAATCCTCTGGTGATTATTCTAGCGGGGCAGGGCTTGGTAGGATTTGATTATCTGTTCACACCTGTGCTCGTCGGCAGTATCACCTTGGTGGCGATTGCAGCTGTGGTGAATAATTACGGTGCAGAGGGAAAGTGGCCTGTTTACTGGCACGGCGTTGGCCGGCAGAAAGATTAAGGAAGACGGCTGAAAAGATCGCTGTCAGCGGTAAGCTATCAGCCGTCAGAAAAACACTAAAAACACAAAAGGAGCCTCGCGGCTCCTTTTTATTTTTGGCAGTTATCAAGCTTATCGGCGTAAAGCGTTAGACGTAAGGCTTGTTTCACACCTCACCCCTCACACTTTACCCCTCACAAACTATTTAACTTCCATGCCTTGTGCTTGCAGGTCGGCGTGGTAAGACGAGCGTACCAGCGGGCCGCTTGCTGCGTGTTCAAAGCCTAGGTTGTCGGCAATGTCTTTTAGCTCGGCAAACTCTGCAGGCGTTACGTAGCGCTTTACTGGCAGGTGATGGCGGCTTGGCTGTAGGTATTGGCCTAAGGTCAGCATCTGCACGTTGTGGGTGCGCAAGTCTTTCAGCACTTCAACGATTTCTTCGTTGGTTTCGCCTAAGCCCATCATCAGACCAGACTTAGTGGTCACCTGCGGGTGCATTTCTTTAAAGCGACGCAGTAATTCTAATGACCACTTATAGTCGGCACCCGGGCGGGCCATACGATACAGGCGCGGCGCGGTTTCGAGATTGTGGTTGAATACGTCGGGCGGCGTGTCTTTAAAGATTTCTAATGCCGTGTCCATGCGACCCCGAAAATCGGGGGTTAAGATCTCGATCTTGGTATTCGGGCTTTGCTCACGAATGGCTTTAATGCAATCCACAAAATGCTGAGCACCGCCGTCACGCAAGTCGTCGCGGTCAACGGAAGTGATCACCACGTATTTAAGAGCCAGCTCTTTGATGGTCTTGGCCAGCTTGGCCGGCTCGTCTGGGTTTATCGCCAGTGGGCGCCCATGGGCCACGTCACAGAATGGACAACGACGAGTACAAATGGCACCTAAAATCATGAAGGTGGCAGTACCGTGGTTAAAGCATTCGGACAAGTTAGGGCAAGACGCTTCTTCACACACTGAGTGCAAGTCGTTCTTGCGCATGATGCTTTTTAATTCCTGAATACGCTGACTGCTAGGAGGAAGTTTGATCTTCATCCAGTCCGGCTTACGTAACACTTCTTCGTCAGGCGAAGGCATGTATTTAACTGGGATCAGCGCCATTTTGTCGGCATCACGTAATTTTACGCCGGCTTCGACGCGCACAGGTTTGTTCATAATTTGAGCTTCTCTGTTGTGTAATACAGATGTGGATAGCCGAGCTGTTCTGCCAGCTTGGGTATGAGTTGAGACTGAGCTTCGCCAATCGTTTGCGGGCCGCCTAAAGGTGCCGTCATGGTCATGGGTAAGCCTGCGTAACCACAGGGATTAATACGCAAGAAAGGCGTTAGGTCCATGTTGACGTTGAGCGCTAAGCCATGAAAAGAACAACCACGGCGCACGCGCAAGCCCAACGAGGCAATTTTGTGCTCTATGGCCACGGCGTCTTTTACATAAACGCCCGGTGCATCAGGCTTGGCATAGGCTTGAATATCATAGCGGGCCAGCAACTCAACGATAGAGACTTCCATGCTGGTGACCAGATGGCGCACGCCGAGCTTCTTACGGCGCACATCTAACAGCAAATAGACGATCAACTGACCCGGACCATGATAAGTCACTTGGCCGCCGCGATCGCTTTTCACCAAGGGAATATCCCCTAGATTAAGAATATGCTCGGGCTTGCCGGCTTGACCCTGAGTGAACACAGGCGGATGTTCGACCAGCCAAAGTTCGTCTTGGGTCTCTGGGCCGCGCTGGTTGGTAAAGTCTTGCATGGCATGCCATACATCCTCATAAGAGGCTTCACCCCAGTGCCGTATTGTGAGTTGATCTTGTGCCACTGTGCTTGTCCTAACTCTCTGTTGTGCGTGCCCTAGGTCACTCAGGGGCAAAGGCTTAGAGTACGTATTTAACCAGCTCTAGTTCACCCAGTTTGAGATAGAGAGTTTCTATGTGCTCTTTACTGGTGACGGTGACCGATACCGATACCGCATGGTAGTTACCCTTGCTGCTAGGCTTTACCGTTGGGCTGTAATCGCCAGGTGCGTGCAGCTGTAACACTTCGACTACCATATCGGGCAGTTGCGGGTCGGCCAAGCCTAAAATCTTGAAGGGAAATTGGCAGGGAAAGTCTAAGTATTCATCAAATTTGGTGTTTAATTGGCTCGTCATAACAACCTTTACAGCGTGCGTTGATAAGGGGGGTGATAAAGACCTTAGTCACATTTATAACCCAAGTCACATTTTTACCATAAAACGCTGGCTTCTTAAACCGACAACTTATGTGGTCTCTGGCTGGCTCCATTACATCGAGCCCATAAAAAAGCCGAAAGGTGGAGCTTTCGGCTGTCATTTATTATTTAAAGGCGGCGCTTAGTTGAATAAACCTTTAACGAACAGCTTAATGTAGTCAATCATGCGGCTAAAGATACCGCCTTGTTGAACGTCTTCTAAAGCCACTAACGGCAGCGTCGCTACGTCTTTATCGTTCAGTTTCAGATGCAAGGTGCCCACGCGCTCGCCTTTAGCTAACGGTGCACGCAATGAGGCGCTATCGAGCGTAAAGTCAGCTTGCAAGTCTTTGGCTTGGCCGCGCGGTATGGTCACAGACACGGCTTGGTCTACGCCCAGTTGCACGCTGCTTTTATCACCCAGTAAAATAGGCTGATCCATTAACTTAGTGCCCGCCGCATAGGGAGTCACAGTTTGGAAGAAGCGAAAGCCGTAAGTTAACAGTTTCTTACTTTCTGCGGCACGAGTTCGCTCACTGCTGGCACCAATGACCACGGCAATCAGACGCATGTCTTCTTGGGTGGCAGATGAGACCAAGTTGTAGCCAACTGCATCCACGTGGCCGGTTTTAATGCCATCTACCTGTAACGACTTATCCCACAACAAAGAGTTGCGGTTGTGTTGAGTGATGCCGTTAAACACGAAAGATTTTTCAGAATAAATTTTATATTCTTCTGGCACATCGCGGATCAAGGCTTGGCCTAACAACGCCATATCGTGGGCTGTGGTATACATAGCATCAGAGTGCAGACCATGGGGCGTCACAAAGTGGCTGTTGGTCATGCCTAAGCGTGCCGCCCACGCGTTCATCAAGTCGGCAAAGGAGTTAACGCTGCCAGCCAAATGCTCGGCCACGGCAACTGTGGCGTCATTACCAGATTGAATAATGATGCCGCGGTTAAGTGCTTCTATGCTGACTTCTTTGCCCACCTCTAAAAACATCACCGAAGAGCCGGGGAAGTTTTGTGCCCAGGCCGCTTCGCTAACGGTGACCATGTCTTCGTTTTTGACCTTACCTTCTTTAATCGCTTGCGCCAAAATGTAGGAGGTCATCATCTTAGTTAAACTAGCCGGAGGCAGTTTCTCATCGGCATTTTCAGATACCAATATTTGGCCACTGGCATAATCCATTAATACATAAGACTTAGCCGCAATGGCCGGTGCCTCAGGGATCATGGGCGCCACACTGGGTGGAGAAAGAACTTGTGCTTGGACAGAAACAGAAATCGTGGTGGCCAGCAATAAAGTAGCAAGGGGAGTGATCATGCGCATAACGTGTGTGAGAACCCTATCTGTGTGGGCCCTAAACGGGCCCATTCTGTGTAAAAAGTGATATAAAAGCGTATGTAAAAAAGTGCAAGTAAACAGCTAACGCTAAAGAAGGCCGCTTAGTTTATAAAGTAAGCCTGAGCGTACCCTTGAGCGACCAAACGATTTAAGATCGCTTGTGTCTTGTTACCTGGAATGGGGCCCATTTGTAAGCGGTACCATTCCGACTGGCGTTCTACCCGCGCCGGAAAACCGTATTCTTTACTCAATCTTGCCGCCAGCTCTTGGGCTTTGTCCGGTGAGCGAGTCGCCATTAGCTGTATGTGCTTGGCATTCGCCCCCCCCGTTTGCGGATTTGGCGTCGCTGCCACCGTTTTGCTCACCACGGCATTGCTGGCGACAGTGCTACTTGCGACATTATTGCCGACGCCCGCAGCGTTCTCGGCCTTAGTGCCATACAGCTGATTGCCACTGACGGGGCGGCCATTGAGCACGTTGCCATTCTGGGCCAAACGGATTTCTTTGCCGTTAGGCGCCATCTTTATCAGCTCTACCTTTACCGAGGCGGTGCCGGTGGCCAACATGCCGAGCTTATAAGCCGCCGCATAGGACAAGTCAATTACGCGGCCTTCATGAAACGGCCCACGGTCGTTGACCCTTACCACCACTTGCTTGCCGTTGTCTTTGTTGGTGACGCGCACAAACGAGGGCAGCGGCAAGTTTTTATGGGCCGCCGTCATGGTGTACATATCGTACACTTCGCCGTTTGAGGTATTAAAACCGTGAAACTTGGCGCCATACCAAGAGGCTAAGCCTTCATCGCGATAATTTTGTACGTCTTGCCAGACCTCGTAGTCTTGACCCCAGACATTGTAATTCTTATTGCCGCCACGCGTATAGGGCTCATAGCGGGGCACGGCGTCTTTTACATGATCAAGCTTTGGGGCATCTTCCGGTGGCACATCTTGGCGCAGGCTATAGCGGCCGCCGGCGGTTTCTTTATGCCAGCGCGCGTCTCTGATCTCACCTTTAGCAGATCCTTTGCTGTGCGTGCCATGCTTTTTTTGCTCCGCTTGCTCAATCTGAGATTGGGAGCTGCTACAGGCCGTTAATACCAATACGGTAACCGGTAACAGTGCTTTATAAAGATTTTTCATAGGCATGTTTCAGCTGCTCACTCAGTCGATAGACCGCCATGGCGTAAAGAGGACTGCGATTATAGCGAGTTATCACATAAAAGTTATGTCTGACCACCCAGTATTCGGGGCCATCGACGCCATCTAACTTAAGTAGCTTAACAGGCGTCTCGGCATCCAGCGCTTGATCGATAACAATACCGGCCGCTACAAATTCGGCCCAAGTGTGATTTATCTCCAGTGCCGGCTCAATAAAGGCGTCTGCCGCCTCAACTTGAGCGGCGCTGACTTTGGCTGGATAAGCTACGCCATCGCCCAACTGCCAGTCGTGCTCATAAAAATAGTTGCCTACGCTACCGATGGCGTCGTCGGCCACAAATAAGTTACGCACGCCGTCTGAGTCCGCATCTATGGCGTAGTGGCGATAGCTAGATGAAATAAACTGGCCCATGCCCATGGCGCCGGCATAAGAACCGTTTTGGTTATCCAGCTCCCAGCCTTGTTCTTTAGATAGCGCTAAGTAATGACCAAACTCCGAGCGGAAAAACTCGCCACGGGGCGGATAATGAAAGCCCAGCGTATAGAGCGCATCCAGCACCTTGTAGTTGCCCATGTTAGCGCCATAGGAGGTTTCTACACCTATGATGGCGGTGATAATTTCGGCCGGCACTTTTGATGTTTCCACGGCTTGATCTAATAGCGCTTTATGATCGTGCCAAAACTTAACGCCGTCGTTGATGCGCTTCTCGGTTAAGAAGATAGGGCGATAGACGCTCCACGGCTTGGCTTCTGCAGGGCGGGTCATGGCATCGATTATCGACTGCTGATAGGTAGCCTGAGACAAGGCGGCGTTTAGCTCGCTGGCGGGTATTTCAAACTTGGTGGCCAATTGATCAATCCAAGCCGCTTGTTCGGGGTTAGTGTCTTGTGCCATGGCTGCGGGAGAGAGCAAGAGAGCAGCAGAAAGAAGAGCAAAACGCATTCGATAATCCTTTTATTTAGCCAATAGGCGCTTATGAGAGTGCACAGACATTAAAATACCAAAACCTGCCATTAGGGTAACCATAGAGGTACCGCCGTAGCTGATCAAAGGCAAGGGCACGCCCACCACGGGCAACAGGCCACTGACCATGCCGATGTTAACGAACACATAAACAAAAAAGGTCAGGGTGAGTGCGCCGCCTAATAACCGTGGAAAGGCACCTTGTGCTTGCATAGAGATATGCAGGCCGCGCCAAATGATGAAAAGGTATAACAGTACCAGCAAGCAAACGCCAACCAAGCCGAACTCTTCAGCCAGCACCGCAAAAATAAAATCCGTGTGTCGCTCGGGCAAAAACTCCAGCTGCGATTGCGTGCCTTGCAGCCAGCCCTTGCCCCACAAGCCGCCGGAGCCAATCGCAATCTTAGATTGTATGATGTGATAACCCGCACCTAGCGGATCTGACTCTGGATTAAGCAGTGTCAGAACCCGTCGCTTTTGGTAGTCGTGCATCAAGAAAAACCACAGCGGTGGCAAAAAAGCGGCCACAGCCACCAAGGCGGCGGCGATCAGACGCCACGACAAACCCGCTAAAAAAATCACAAAAAAGCCTGAGGCCGCCACCAATAAGGAGGTGCCTAAATCTGGCTGCTTGGCAATTAATAGCGTGGGCACCATTACCATGATCAAGGCTAAAAACACCTGCAGTAGGCTCGGTGGTAGCGGGTAACGACTAATATAGGTGGCGATCATCATCGGCATCACCAGCTTCATTATCTCTGAGGGTTGAAAGCGAATACTGCCAAATTCCAGCCAGCGCTGGGCGCCTTTGCCCACATCTCCCACCAGTATCACCAACACCAGTAATATAATGCCGAACACAAATACCGGCGGAGACCAACGGGCATAAAAGCTGGGGGGTAATTGTGCCAGCCCCAGCATTACCACGAACGCTAAGCCGCAGCGCATAGCTTGGCGGAACAGGGAATCTAAATCCTCCCCGCTTGCAGAATATAAGATGACCAAGCTGGCACTTAACAGGCAGCACAAAGCTAAAAATAATGGCCAGTCGAGGTGTAAAATTTCGCTTAACGAGCGGCGGTTTTTATGTTTAGCCATTAATCTTGCTCCTCAGCCGTGTCGGCCGCACTCTCGTCGATTACTATTGGCTCAATATCAGGGATCATATATAAGTCGAGTAATGAGCGGGCCACGGGAGCGGCATGGGAGCTGCCGCCGCCAATGTTTTCTAGCACCACAGACACCACTACCTTAGGATCTTCGTAAGGGGCGTAAGCGATAAAGAGCGCGTTATCACGTAAATGCTCTTTGGTGGAAGCATGATCATATTGTTGGTTTTCGGCCAAGCTAAATACTTGAGCTGTGCCTGACTTACCCGCCGCGGTATAAGGGGTGTTGGCAAAGGCGCGGCGCGCCGTGCCTTCTTTACCATTGATAACCCTGTGCATGCCGGACAGCGCCACGTTCCAATAGTTGTCTTGTTTAAGCACAATCGGCTTACCTTTGCTGACCGGCATGGCTATTTTGCCATCGGGTGTACCTATGGCATCGAGTAGTCTTGGGTGTATGGTTTCACCGTGATCCACTAATATGGTGGCGGCACGTGCCAGTTGCAGCGGTGTGGCTGCCCAGTAGCCTTGGCCTATGCCCACCGAAATAGTGTCGCCTTGAAACCAAGCTTGCTTGTGCCGAGTGCGCTTCCAATCTCGGGAGGGCATAGTGCCATTGGCTTCTTCATGCAAGTCTATGCCGGAGAATTGGCCGAAACCAAAGCGGGTCATGTAATCATGCATGGTATCTATGCCGGCTTTGTAGGCCAGATCATAGAAGAAAGTATCGGCGGAAATTTCGATGGCGCGATACACGTCCATCCAGCCATGTCCCCAGCGGCGCCAGTCGCGAAACTTATGTTTGGTGTTGGGAATTTGAAAGAAAGGCGCACCAAAGTAGCGGGTACTGGGCGTGAATACGCCTTCGTTTAAGCCCATCACGGCTAACATGGGTTTGACCGTGGAAGCGGGGGCATAAATACCTTGGCTGGCACGGTTGATCAGCGGTCGGTCGGGATTGTTGAGTAATTCACGATACTCGGGGCCACTGATACCATGCACAAACAGGTTAGGATCGTAGCTGGGGCTTGAGATTAACGCCAAAATTTTGCCATCTTGTGGCGTCATGATCACAGCTGCACCGCGCCGATTGCCCATCAACTTTTGTGCTTTTTGTTGTAAGGCAACGTCCACATTCAGATAAATATCATTGCCGGGTATGGGGGGCTGATATTTAAGGGTACGGATCACCCGCCCACGGTTGTTCACTTCCACTTCTTGATAGCCGGTTTGGCCATGCAACATGTCTTCGTAATAACGTTCTACCCCTAACTTACCTATGTCATGAGTTGAAGCGTAATTGGCCAGTTTGTTGTCTTCTTTAAGGCGAGCTACGTCTTTGTCGTTAATGCGCGCCACATAGCCAATCACGTGGGTAAAGGTATCGCGATAAGGATAAAAACGTTTGAGGTAGGCTTCAATAGAGGCGCCAGGAAATTTGTGCTGATTAATGCTAAAGCGCGCCACTTGCTCTTCGTTAAGGCGGTTTACTAACACCACGGGCGTAAAACGTCGCTGGCGCTTAACTTCATTGAAGAAGCGCGTTTTCACTTCTGGATCCAGATCCAGCAAGGTGATCAGTTGATCGACATACTGATCCAGATTGGTGGCTTGTTCGGGGGTAATTTCTAGGCTGTAAATGGGTCGGTTTTCTGCCAATAACACGCCGTTGCGATCGTAGATAAGACCACGGGTGGGCGGCACGGGCACCACCTTGATACGGTTATCGTTGGACCGAGTTTGATAACTTTGGTGTTCGGTAATTTGCACATGGTAGAGATTAGCGAGCAATACGCCGAGCAAAACCAAGATGCCAATAAAGGCAATAACGGCGCGGCGCCAGTATAACGAGGATTCGGCGCTGTGGTTGCGCATCTTTACCCGAGCGTTAGCCATGCTTATTCTCGGTGGTAAGGGTGGTTGTTATTCACGCTCCAAGCGCGATACAGACTTTCTGCCGCCACTACGCGTACCAAGGGATGAGGCAGGGTCAAGGTGGATAACGACCAAGATTGCTCGGCGGCAGCTTTACACGCCGGCGACAACCCTTCGGGCCCACCAATTAAAATCGCCACATCACGCCCGTCCATTTGCCAGCGATTAAGCTCGCCGGCTAATTGAGGCGTTGTCCAGGGTCTGCCAGGAATATCCAAGGTCACGATGCAAGCAGACTTAGACACGGCCGCCAGCATTTGCTCGCCTTCGCGCTGTAAAATACGCTCGATGTCGGCGTTTTTTCCGCGTTTACCGGCGCTGATTTCAATCAGCTCCAAGGGTAAATCCCGCGGGAAACGCCGTTGGTATTCCTGAAAACCGGTGGTGACCCAAGCAGGCATTTTGGTACCTACCGCCACCAGTTGTAGTTTCATTAGGCGCTTGCTCCTACTGTTGGGCCGCCCCACAGTTTTTCGAGCTCATATAAATTACGTGTTTCGTCTTGCATCACGTGAATGATCACATCACCTAAGTCGACCAATACCCACTCGCCTGTGTCTTTGCCTTGCATGCTCAGTACAGTGAGGTTGGCTTGCTTGGCATCCATAACGACACGTTCAGCAATGGCGTTCACATGGCGGCTAGAAGTACCTGTGCACACTATCATGCAGTCGGTAATGGTGGACTTGCCAACGACGTCCAGCACTTGGATGTCTTGGGCTTTGCTATCGTCGAGCTTATCAACAATAAAATCGTACAGTTCTTTACCTTGCAAGGGGTGCGCTCCTCAATAAAATTATGACGGCGGATTATAACACGGGCAATTGATAGAGTCCCTTGTCACGAATGTAGTTGAGCACGGGTTCTGGCAACAAATATTGCGGATTGTTCCCCGCTTTTACACAATCGCGAATGTGTGTCGAAGAAATGTCCAGTTGCGGGCTATCAAACAGGTAGATGTAACCGTTTAACTGGCGACTCAATTGCTTGGTGTCTGGGGTGGCGTGGGTGCTGACCAGCGTAGTTATATTATCATTAAAGTCTGGCCGCCAACCGGGTCTGTGGCTGACGACTAAATGGGCATAATCTAGCAGTTGTTGCCAGCCATGCCATTGATCTAATTGGCATAAGGAGTCCATGCCCATAAGGAAACACAGCGGCGTGTCGGGTAGCTCAGCCCTAAGCTCTTTTAAAGTATCCAAGGTATAAGAAGGACGGTCGCGGTTAAGCTCGCGCTCATCCACCACCAGCCCTGTGGTTTGGCTGGCGGCCAATTTCACCATGGCCAGTCTGTGCTCAGGCGAGCTATCGGGAGTCGCCTTATGGGGCGGAATATAATTAGGAATTAAGCGCACTTCGCTTAAATTTAAGCACTCAAGCAGGGCAATCGCCGGTCGCAAGTGCCCCACATGAATCGGATCAAAGGTACCACCCAATAAACCAATGGCTTTGTTCATGACGTTGCTCCGTGAAATGAAAGCGGCTTAAAAACAGAGACCAAAGACTTTCTGCAACGAAACCCACTAAATCCGCTAAAAAATTAAGCTAGGATAACAACGAAAAAAGCCAGAGCATCAGATTGGTAAGAGTGACAACAAAGTAAATACCGTTTTGTGTAATGGCGGCCGTTTTATCCCTTAAATCCCATTCAGATTTTGTCCCTATTTTTTCGTTGGTTTCGTGGATTTCGTTGCAAATCTGGTTTAGGTGTTTTGTCTTTAACTTGGCGCTAGGGGGTGATCCCCATCTTGTTGTCATCTAAAAAGCCGACGCAGATGCTGTATAGCCAGCGCCAGGCTTCGTCATCATCGAAACTAGCTACGGCCAGATCGGCGGCGGCGAGCATGGCTTGTAGCTGCTGTAGCTTAGGCAAAGGCAAGCGGTTAAGCGCGCCTTGTACCAAGTGTTGGCGGCTGGACCAAATATGCAGCTGGGCGGCGAGTTGTGAAAACGTCTGACCCGCGCTTAAACCTAATTGCATTTGGATCAGTGGGCTTAATTCTCTGGCAAAGAGATGACAGAGCATGCCGGCGTCTATGCCATCACCGCGCAGCTGTAATAAAATACGCGTGGCGCGTTTCACCTTACCCTCGAGCAGTGGGTCAAACAGCTGAAACGGATTAAATTGATGATGGGGCTGCACTTGTGCTTGTAACAGCGCCAAACTTAACGGCTGAGCTAAGTTTTGCAGCGCCAACTTTTCTATCTCGCCACTGAGTGCTAATAGGTTGCCCTCAAAGGCAAACGCCAGCCAGTTTACACCCTCCGCATCCACTTGCAGGCCGTTTTGCATGAGGCGTTGGCTGACCCAGCGTTGTAAGTGCGTACCTTCAGGTGTTGCTACCGGAATAACGGGGCCGGCATTACTGAGTGCCGTAAACCAGGCGCCTTTTTGTTGTTGCTGATTCAGTTTAGGGCCGGTAATAAGCAGCAAAAGATCCGGATGGCAATATTTGAGTAATTCGCGCAGCCGCTCGGAGGCGGTTTTATCGAGCTTTTCGGGCAGCTGCAGTTCAATAATTTGCCGTTGGCTAAACAGGCTTAAACTTTGGCTGGCGGCAAAAATTTCGTCCCAGTCTAATCCGGGATCGCCATCAAAGCGCAGTCGTTCGTCAAAACCTTGGTCGCGGGCCGCTTGGCGCAACATGTCTAGGGCTTCAAATTTGAGCAAGGGCTCATCGCCATAAATAAAATAGCAGGGCGCTAGCCCTGCTTTAAGATGTTGTGCCAGTTTTTCTGGATACAGCCGCATTAGAAACTCAAACGGTTCAGCTGGCGGACAATTTGCTCGGCCGCTTCCCGCTCCATTTGCTCACGCAACTGCTGTTGCTCACGGCTCGATGCCAGTGCTTGGGCGGACTTATCGAGGAAGCTGCGGTTAAAGGTGACATTAAACACCTGGCGCGACTCATCGGGCATGTCCAGCGTAAAGCGGGTGCCAAAACGGCTGGCGTATTCCAATGCGTCGGCGAAGTTATTCACCGAGGCCACCGCATTACTTTGGCCTAAACCGGTAATGCTCAAGATAGGCGCACCTGAACCCGGTGACACCAACTCGGCGCCAGCTCTTTGCAGGCGTGCCGACACTAACCGATAAAACTGGCTTTTGTCGTCACCGACCAAGGCTAAGCGTCGTAATTCGGGTGCTAAGTTTTCACCGCCTCTTAACTGAAAGCCGCAACCGACTAACAGTAAGGTCAGCAATATTAAGGCCGTGGCTTTAATCGATGTGAACATGAAAATTCCTTTAACTGATGTGAGGAGTAAGGCGTGAGGTGTTAGGGGTAACCACCTCACTCTTCACCCCTCACGCCTCACAACAAGATCAGTTCGCTACAATATTCAGCAGCTTACCGGGTACGTAGATAACCTTGCGTACGGTTTTGTCTGCTAAGTGGCGCGACACGTTTTCATCGGCTTGGGCAATGGCGCTTACCGCATCTTGGTCGGCATCGGCGGCCACGGTAATTTTACCCCGTACCTTGCCGTTCACCTGCACCACGACTAGCTTTTCATCTTCTACCAAGGCTTGGGCATCCACCACAGGCCAAGGCGCGTGATCGATATCTTGCTGACCCAGTGCTTGCCACAACTCAAAACAAGTGTGCGGAATAATTGGGTGCAACATGACGATAATGGCGGCCAGTGCTTCTTGTAACAGCGCGCGATTTTGTGCATCTGTGTTGTCAATCTTGGTCAGCTTGTTCATCAGCTCCATCACAGCGGCAATGGCGGTGTTAAAGGTTTGACGACGACCGATATCATCGCTGACTTTAGCGATGGTCTTATGCACGTCTCGGCGCAGCGCTTTTTGCTCACCGGTTAAACTTGCCACATCAAGTGCGGCTACTGAGCCTTGTGTTTGATGCTCAAACACCAGTTTCCATAAGCGTTTAATAAAGCGTTGCGCGCCTTCCACACCTGAGTCTGACCATTCCAGCGTCATATCGGCGGGGGCGGCAAACATCATGAACAAACGCACGGTATCGGCGCCGTATTTATCGATCATGGTTTGTGGGTCTATGCCGTTATTTTTCGACTTAGACATCTTAGTCATGCCGGTGTGTACCAGCTCATGACCGTCTTTATCCAGTGCCTTTCGGATGCGGCCTTTTTCGTCACGCTCAAGATTCACATCGAGGGGGCTTACCCAGTTACGCGCACCTTTTTCATCTGTGTAGTAAAAGGCATCGGCTAATACCATGCCTTGGCACAGTAAGCGCTTAAACGGCTCGTCAGATTCCACCAAACCGGTATCGCGCAGCAACTTATGGAAGAAACGGGCGTACAACAGGTGCATACAGGCGTGTTCGATACCGCCGATATATTGATCCACCGGCAACCAGTAGTTGGCCTTTTCTGGGTTCAGCATGCCGTCTTTATTGTGCGGGCTGCAGTAGCGCGCGTAATACCAAGATGACTCCATGAAGGTGTCGAAGGTATCGGTTTCGCGCAGTGCCGGTTGGCCGTTATAAGTGGTTTTCGCCCACTCAGGATCCGCTTTGATCGGGCTTTGAATACCGTCCATTACCACGTCTTCAGGCAGTATCACCGGCAAGTCTGCCTCGGGTACGCCCACTACTGAGCCGTCTTCCAGCGTCAACATCGGGATAGGGGCACCCCAGTAGCGCTGGCGGCTTACGCCCCAATCGCGCAGGCGATAATTCACGGTACGCTGCCCAAGTTTTTTCTCGATTAAGGTATCGGCGATGGCATCAAATGCCGCTTGAAAGTCTAACCCATCAAATTGCTCGGAGTTAAACAGCAGGCCGTGCTCGGTAAAGGCCGCTTCGCTGATATCAAGCTCAGTGCCGTCGGTGGGCTTAATAACCGGGATAATATCCAAGCCGTAAAGTTTTGCAAATTCAAAGTCGCGATCATCGTGAGCCGGTACCGACATCACGGCACCTGAGCCGTAATCCATCAATACGAAGTTGGCCACCCAAATCGGCACTTGCTTAGCCGTTAACGGATGCTCGGCATACAAACCCGTGGCCATGCCTTTTTTGTCCATGGTGGCCATGTCGGCTTCGGCGACTTTGCTGTTGTGCTTGCACTCGTCAATAAAGGCGGCCAAGGCGGGATTGGTAGCGGCAGCTTGCGCGGCCAACGGGTGACCGGCGGCAATGCCGACGTAGGTCACACCAAACAAGGTATCGGGGCGGGTGGTATAAACAGAAAAAGCCTCATCTTGGCCACTGACCTTAAAGCTCAAGGTGACGCCTTCGCTGCGGCCAATCCAGTTGCGCTGCATGGCTTTAACTTGCTCTGGCCATTCGTCCAGATTATCCAGCTCGTTCAGCAATTCGTCGGCATAGGCGGTGATTTTAATAAACCACTGGGGAATTTCTTTGCGCTCTACCGGCGTGTCACAACGCCAGCAACAGCCGTCGTTTACTTGCTCGTTGGCCAGTACGGTTTCATCGTTCGGACACCAGTTAACGGACGAGGTCTTCTTATAGACCAAGCCTTTATCGTACAACTTAGTGAAGAACCACTGCTCCCAACGGTAATATTCGGGGTCACAGGTGGCGAACTCACGGCTCCAGTCATAACCAAAGCCCAAGCGCTTGAGCTGGTTTTTCATGTAGTCGATGTTTTCGTAGGTCCAAGGCGCGGGTGCCGTCTTGTTATTGATGGCGGCGTTCTCGGCAGGCAGGCCAAATGCATCCCAACCTATAGGCTGCATAACATTTTTACCTTGCAGCCGTTGATAGCGCGAGATAACGTCACCTATGGTGTAGTTACGTACATGCCCCATGTGCAGTCGGCCGGAGGGATAAGGAAACATGGAAAGACAGTAGAACTTCTCTTTATCCGCTTGTTCGGTAGCCTTAAAGGTCTGCTGATTTGCCCACAAACCTTGTACTTTGGGCTCAATATTGTGGGGAATGTATTGCTCTTGCATGTGTGACATCCGGATCTGAGAAATGGGTGATAAACCACGGCGATATATCGACATAGAATACCCTAGGGGGGGAAAGGCAACAATAGCCGCCCCCTAGCACCGAGCATCTTAAGGGAGAAAGCACATGGATAATCAGGATCATAAGAAGAAAAAAGGCTACGAAGAGTTTGTGGCCGAGCTGAAAAAACGCTGGCAAGAAGATGATAGTATCAGCATTAAGGAGCTGGTGGATAAGACCCGCGCCTACATGGAAGCGGCCAGCGATTTAACGAAAGATGAATTGGCGCTGATTGCCGAATACGTGAAACGCGATTTGGTGGAGTTAGAAGAAAGTGGCGATGCATTTAGAGACAGCATGTATTATCAAAGCATTAAAGGCACTATTTGGGGCTGGCTGTCTGAGATCACCGATAAAAGCCAACTAGAATGGCACGAGCTGGCCATGGAATTAACCAATCACGGCGAATACCAAGCTGGCGACATCGTCGGTCCCGGCCGCTTTGATTGCACCTTGTGCGCCCATTCTCATGAAATAACTCACCCCGAAGTGCTAACCAGCTGTTTGGAGTGCAATCACGATCGCTTTATCCGTAGGCCGTTAGCGGTGTAACAGACAGCGCCGAGCACCAAGCGCCCGGCGCCCAGCTAAAAAGAGTGAGTGAGGGAAACAACACAGGATCTGCAGGCTCGGTGTTGGGTCGGGTTTCGTATTTAACTTTTGTAGATGCTCGTCTCTTCGGCGAAGAGGACTTCGGCACGGTTTGGTGTCTTGTTTCAAAGCAGCTAGCTACGCTGGCCCAGCGAAGTCCTCTTTACCAAAGAGACGTGGCTACAGATACTCTGTTTTTTGTAGTGTGCCAATTTATTCGGCACGGTTTTGTTCTAATTTTTAGGCTAAATATCCTGCTTCGCAGGACCAGCGAATAAATTGCTGGCTACAAGTTCAAAACCATTTGCAGCTAGCCTTGTTTTTGTGGTCGGCAAAATCTATTTTTACAATTAAAAAAATGCCGCATCACATGATGCGGCGTTTTTGTATCTCACTTGGGCGCTTGGTGCTTAGCGTCGGGCGCTGCGTTAGCTTCTTGCTCTCATGCGCAGGTTTTGTTGGGCGGCTAAGCGTTGTTGGCGGCCGTGAAACTGGCGGCGGCCTTGGGTGATGCCCACCAGTCCACTGATCAATAACCAAGCCAGTAATGGCGTGCTGCCATAGCGGGCATAAGGGGTGAGGCCAGTCATGCCGGTCACCTTAGCTTGCAATACGCCGGTTTCAAACTGGGGCAAGCTGGCGGTGATCTGACCCTTTTCATCGGTGACCAAGGTGACCCCATTATTGGTGGCACGTATTAATGGCCGGCCTAATTCCAGCGCACGCATGCGGGCAATTTGCTGGTGCTGCCAAGGGCCCCAAGACTCGCCAAACCAAGTATCGTTGGATACGGTGAGCAAGTAGTCGGTGTCGGGCTTCATGTTAGCGCGCACTAAACGGGGAAAGGCAACTTCATAACAAATGGCCACGCTGAGCTGCTGATCTCCGACGCTTAAATCGGGCTGTTCCGCTTTACCGCGCGCAAAAGATGACATGGGCAAATCAAAAAGTGGCGCTAGAGGGCGTAACAAGTCACCAAAGGGCACAAACTCGCCTATCGGTACTAAATGCTGCTTGTAGTAGCGATTACTGTGGTTCAACCCATAAGGAATACTATTTTTGCCAAGGGTAATGACGGCGTTATAGATGTCACCCGAGGCAGACTCTGAGACTAGACCTGTGATCAAGCTTTGCTTACGATCACGCATCAAGAGATCCACTTGCTCCAACCAAGGAGCGAGTTCTTGCTCAGTGCTGGGCAGTGCCGACTCAGGCCAAATGACGACGTCCGCATCCCGCTCTGGCAAGGTGAGGCTAATGTAGCGCTGTAAACTTCTTTCTAATTGGCCTGGGCTCCACTTAATGGACTGTTCAATATTGCCTTGTACCAGTGCAAAGTTACTTTCTGTAGTAGGCGTGACCCACTGCACACTGCCGCTGCCATAGGCTAAGCCCCACAGCAGTATGGCGGTAAAGCCTGGCCATAAGCTGATTTTACGCTGCAACAATAGCCAAATGCTGGCGGCAGTAAAAATGAGTAGCCAGCTAATACCTTGCACGCCAACCACAGGGGCTAAGCTGGCTAGCGGGCCATCGACCTGACTGTAACCAAACCATAACCAAGGGAAGCCGGTCATGACCCAGCCTCGTAACCAGTCGGCAACCACCAACAGGGCGGGTAACACCAGCAGGGCACGCCAAGTGCGAGAGGGCACTAAGCGTTGCGCCAGCCAAATAGCGGCGGCGGTATACAAACTTAAATACGCGGCTAACAAGCCCACCAAAACGGCAGCCAACCACAAGGGCAGGCCGCCAAAAATGGTCATGCTGTTATGGATCCACCACAAACCCACGGCATAAAATCCCATGGCCCAGATAAAGCCTTGCCGTGCGGCTCGCCCAGCGCTGAGATTTTGGGTAGTGGCATATAGACCCAAGATGGACACCAAGACGAGTGGCCAAATATCAAAGGGGCTGAAAGCAAACACACCTAAAGCCCCGCTCAGCAGGGCTCCAAGGCTAAGTAATAAGTGGCGCACTTTTATAGGGTATCCGAGGTGGAGGAGTCTTGAGTACTGGGGAGCTTAACCTGTAATTGCAGCAAACGTCGACGATCCGCGTGGGCCACCTTAAAGACAAAGCCGTTAATTTCGAGCTGTTCACCTTTAGCGGGCAAATGACCGAAGGCGTGCATCACGAGTCCGCCTACTGTATCTGCCTCTTCATCACTAAAGTCGGTATTAAAGAATTCATTAAAATCTTCGATGTCGGTAAGGGCGGCCACTGCAAATACCCGCGACGTAATTTGGCGGATTTCAGCGGTTTCTTGCGCATCAAACTCGTCTTCTATATCGCCGACGATCAACTCCAGAATGTCTTCTATGGTCACCAAGCCCGAGACGCCACCAAATTCATCAACCACGATCGCCATGTGATAGCGCTCTTGGCGAAATTCTTTGAGCAGTTTATCGAGACGCTTACTCTCAGGCACCACCACGGCCGGGCGCAGTACCTTGTCGATGGTGAAGGTATTATCGTTAAGACCGTAGCCATATTGCAGCAGATCCTTGGCCAGCAATATGCCCTCTATGTGGTCTTTATCTTCATTTACCACCGGAAAGCGCGAATGGGTAGACTCGATAATCATGGGCAAAAATGAGGACACGGGCTGAGATTTCTCCACCGTCACCATTTGTGAACGCGGGATCATAATGTCTCGCACTCTGAGCTCGCTCACCGCGAGCACGCCTTCAATCATGTCTTTGGTATCTTGATCGATAAGCTCTCGTTGACTGGCTTCCATGATCACTTCTACTAACTCTTCACGGTTCTTCGGTTCGCCCTGAAAAAGTTGGCCCAGTTTCTCTAGCCAATTTTTCTTAACGGACGAACCGTATTCTGAGTTCGAATTGTCGTCGCTCATTGACCTAATTTAACCTTCATCATCTAAGTAGGGATTGGCAAAGCCAAGGGTAGCCAGAATGGCAATTTCTTTTGCTTCCATTATGTCGGCTTCATCATCTTCAATATGGTCATAGCCCAGTAAATGCAAGCAGCCGTGTATCACCATGTGCGCCCAATGGGCGGTGAGCGGTTTAGCCTGCTCAATGGCTTCCCGCTCCACCACTTGGCGACAGATGACTAAGTCTCCCAATAAGGGCAGTACTATGCCGGGCGGGGCGTCAAAGGGGAAAGATAGCACATTGGTGGACTTATCCTTACCTCTATAGTCACGGTTAAGCTCTTGGCTCTCTGCTTCGTCCACCAAACGCACCGTCACTTCGGCCTCTTCGCGCTCGTCTGCCAGTGCCGCTTGCAGCGCGGCTTGCAACCAAGTCTCGAATTCAGCTTCGCTCGGCAAATCCGGTGTCTCATCACAGGCGACTTGTAAATCTAACCACAACTTCATGATGTTCCTTGTTCTCTAGTTTTGCTTGTCGTTTAGAGCGGCTTGGTCGTTTAGCTCTGCTTGCTGATTGTCGAAGGCTTCGTATGCGCGCACTATGCGCGCCACCACGGGGTGGCGCACAACATCTTCTGCATAAAAGAAGTTAAAAGAGAGGCCTTCAACGCCATCCAGTATTTCTATGGCGTGGCGCAAGCCGGACTTAGCATTACGCGGCAAGTCGATCTGGGTAATGTCGCCGGTGACCACGGCTCGCGAGTTAAAGCCGATGCGGGTTAAGAACATCTTCATTTGCTCAAGCGTGGTGTTTTGGCTTTCGTCGAGAATAATAAAGGCATCATTTAAGGTGCGACCGCGCATATAGGCCAAGGGCGCCACTTCAATCACATTGCGCTCAATCAGCCGCTCGACTTGCTCAAAGCCGAGCATTTCAAAGAGGGCGTCATACAGCGGGCGCAAATAAGGGTCGACTTTCTTGCTTAAGTCGCCGGGCAAGAAGCCCAGTTTTTCACCGGCTTCTACGGCGGGGCGGGTCAATAAGATGCGCCGCACTTCTTGGCGTTCCAAGGCATCTACCGCCGCTGCCACGGCTAAATAGGTTTTACCTGTGCCGGCAGGACCAATGCCAAAGGTAATATCATGGCTTAACATATGCGCCATATAATGCGCTTGATTCGGCGTGCGTGGTTTAATGAGACCGCGCTTGGTCTTAATATTCACTGACTTGCCGTACACATGCTCGATATCCGCTGTGTCATCTTGATCCAATATCTTGCCTTCTTGAATGGCTAAATGCACCACTTCTGGCGTGATATCAGGCACGGCTTGGCCGCGCAGCGGTTGGGTTTCCACATACAAATGCTTTAATAAATCGGCGGCTATGTTCACCTGAGCCAGAGTGCCCACTAGGGTGAAATGCTGATTAATATGATTAATTTCTATGCCTAAACGACGTTCAAGTTGCTTGATGTTGTCATCAAGCGGGCCACAGAGGCTGGCCAAGCGCGCGCCATCGGCGGGCGCTAATTCAAGTTCTAAAGTAGTCACGGCAGAGGTCAAATTAACTCCTGTTATTCAATAAACGTGAGGAGTAAATGGTGAGGCGAGAGGGGAAACGTCTTTGCCTCACTCCTTACGGATAAGCTAAGGCGTAAACGTGGCCACACCGGTGGCATCGGGTACGCCATCGGGGCGCCGTTCTAAGATGCTCTGCGGTGAGGTCTGTACGCGTAAGCCCATTTCATCTTCACCGCGAATAAACTGACCGCGCAAGCTATTGGGTCTGGCTTCGATAATTTCTACGTCGGCAAAACCACCAATCAGGGTATGGGCACCTTCGAAATTCACCACGCGGTTATTCTCGGTACGGCCACGCAGCTCCATCGGATTCATCTTAGAAGGGCCTTCGACCAAGATGCGCTGGGTGGTGCCGAGCATTTGACGGCTGATCTGCTGCGCTTGATTGTTGATCTGGGTTTGTAGGCGTGCCAAACGGGCTTTTTTCTCGTCCAAGGGGACATCATCGGGCAAATCGGCGGCCGGCGTGCCGGGGCGGGCACTAAAGATAAAGCTGTAGCTCAAGTCAAAGCCCACGTCTTTAATCAGCTGCATGGTGCGCTCAAAGTCGTCTTCATCTTCACCGGGAAAGCCGATGATAAAGTCGGAGCTCACTGTGATGTCTGGGCGTACCGCACGCAGTCGACGGATTTTAGACTTATATTCCAACGCCGTGTGCGCGCGCTTCATCAGCGTTAAAATGCGATCCGAGCCACTTTGTACCGGCAGGTGTAAAAAGCTCACCAATTCAGGCGTGTCTCTGTAGACCTCAATAATGTCGTCGGTAAACTCAATCGGATGACTGGTGGTGTAGCGCACGCGGTCAATACCATCGACAGAGGCGACTAAGCGCAACAATTCAGCAAAGCTGCAAATGCTGCCGTCATGAGTCTCGCCACGATAGCCGTTCACGTTTTGGCCTAATAAATTCACCTCGCGCACGCCTTGATCGGCAAGCTGGGCGATTTCGTAGAGCACGTCATCCATAGGGCGGCTGACTTCTTCGCCGCGGGTATAAGGCACCACGCAAAACGAACAGTACTTAGAACAGCCTTCCATGATGGACACGTAGGCGCTGGCGCCTTCGGCTCTGGGCTCGGGCAAGTTGTCGAATTTCTCAATCTCGGGGAAGCTCACATCTACCTGAGCGCCGTTCCCTTCGAGCACAGCTTTGATCATGGCCGGTAGGCGATGCAGAGTCTGCGGACCAAATACTAAATCCACGTAATGGGCACGGGCGCGAATGGCTTCCCCTTCTTGGGAGGCCACGCAACCGCCTACGCCTATGACTAGCTTAGGGTTGATCATCTTTAGCGGGCGCCAACGGCCTAACTGATGGAACACCTTTTCTTGCGCTTTCTCACGAATAGAGCAGGTGTTTAGTAGCAGTACATCGGCTTCTGTTGGGTCGTCGGTGAGCTCATAGCCGTGGGCGGCATCCAGCAGATCGGCCATCTTAGATGAATCGTATTCGTTCATCTGACAGCCCCAGGTTTTAATGTGAAGTTTTTTGCTCATGGCTCTCTTGAGATAACGGCCGCCGTTGACATGACAGCAATGGACATGACGGCAAGGGACATGGGATCAGGGCGCAAATTCTACTCCTTTATGGCGCGAGTGACCAGATAATATCCAGCCCAACACCCTGCCACACAGAGTAAGAGACGGGCAGATAAGCGCCGAGTTTGTGTTACTTTTACGATAGAATGAGAAAAAAGCGTGAGGTAGCCATGGACATGCAACAAATGGATATGCAACAGCAAGAGTGTGACATTGCCATTATTGGCGGCGGTATGGTGGGCGCCTTAGCCGCAGCGTTATTGGCGCCTACTGGGTTGTCGATTCGACTGATAGAAGCCAAACGGCCCACGGAGTTTAACCCAGAGCAGCCACAGGATTTGCGGGTATCCGCCATTAGCGCCACCTCGGTGGCCTTATTAGAGAAGGCGGGGGCGTGGCAACGTATTCTCGACATGCGCGCTTGGCCTTATCAACGACTTGAAGCCTACGAGTGGCAAGGTTTTCATACTGAGTTTTCTGCCGCCAGCGTGAACTGTGATTACCTCGGCTACATGGTGGAAAACCGCCTGATCCAACTCGGCCTGTGGCAAGCCTTGGCGCAATACCCAAACGTGACCCTAGATTGCCCCAATGGGCTGGAAGCGCTGCACCAAACCGAAAGTGGCGCGTTCCTCACGCTCGCACATGGCCAACAGCTTAACGCCAGCTTAGTGCTTGCTTGTGACGGTGCCGAGTCCTTTACTCGGCAACTCGCCGGCATTGGCATCAGTGCTTGGGATTACGGCCAACGATGCATGCTGATCAGCATAGAAGCGGATCAATTAGAGTCAGATATGACGTGGCAGCAATTTACGCCTAGCGGCCCGCGTGCCTTCTTGCCCTTGGGTAAGGAGCAGGGGTGTTTGGTCTGGTACGACCAAAAACAGCGGATTCAGGCATTGGCCAAATTAGACAACGAGACGCTGGCCGAGCAAGTGATGGCGAATTTTCCACCGCGCCTAGGCAACTTTAAGGTATTAAGCAAAGGTAGCTTTGCGCTGCGCCGCCGCCACGCCAATCAATATGTGAAAGGACGCGTGGTGTTACTGGGTGATGCGGCACACACTATAAATCCATTGGCAGGGCAGGGCGTTAACTTGGGCTTTAAAGACGTGGCCGCCATTGTTGATTTGGTGAGCCAAGGTGCTGAGGCGCAATTAGACATTGGCTCTGTTGAGCGTTTAGCGCGCTATCAGCGCCGTCGTCGGCCCGATAATCTGTTAATGCAAACCACCATGGATGTCTGCTATCACGCTTTTAGCAATGATATTTTGCCACTGAAAATACTGCGTAACTTAAGTCTTAGGGCGGCTCAGCACAGCGGGCCGTTAAAAACTCGCGTCATGAAGTATGCGATGGGGCTTTAAAGGCAGCAAGAAGCTTGAAGCTGAGAGCTGGAAGATAAACATAACCCCCGAGTCGCAAGACTCGGGGTTTTTCTTTGTATTTAATGTTAGTCAAACGCCGAATAGCAAAAAGTCAGCACTAGGCTGGCTTTTTACTTAATGGCTGGGGTACCGAGAATCGAGCCTGGGCACTGAGGCCGAGATCAAAACCCACTGCCTTGCCGTAGTTTAGATAGGTGCCAAACGCTAGATAGCAAAAAGCCAGCACTAGGCTGGCTTTTTACTTAATG
>NZ_JBGQOP010000024.1:0-49951 GCF_052119705.1 Oceanisphaera sp. W20_SRM_FM3
AACGGCTTAATACGTTCGGATGCACCCCTAATTCACTGGAGATTTCAGCTAATGTTTTAGGTGATGAAACAGAGAGTTTCACGGCTTCACGCTTAAATTCATTACTAAATTTACGTTTGATTCGGTATTGCATACACTTCCTCACTCTGCAGAAGTGTCTACTTATTCGGGGCCATTCCAGTGTAACGGACGCGCGGCTGTCATAGTTGTCAGCGCTTGCTTTACCCCTCACGCCTCACGCCTCACCATTTTCACTTCACTTCTAGGATACTCAACCGCTCACCTAACTCAGGAGTGCTTGTCTCTTCATCATCAATAAAGCGTGCCGGCACGTCAGGCTTATCGAAGCCCAGATCGCCACCGTCGATCACACCGGAATCGCGGTTGATGTTTTTAAAATCAAACAACTCATTATCCAGCAGGTGCGAGGGCACCACATTACGCAGTGAGCGGAACATGCTTTCGATGCGTCCCGGAAAACGCTGATCCCAGTCTTGTAGCATGTGCTTGATGTTTTGGCGCTGCAGGTTTTCTTGAGAGCCACACAAGTTACAGGGAATAATTGGAAATGCCTTGGCCTTGGCAAATTCGATGATATCTTTTTCTTTGCAGTAGGCCAGCGGCCGGATCACAACGTGCTGCCCATTGTCGCTAACCAGTTTAGGGGGCATCGACTTCATAATGCCGCCATAAAACATATTCAACATCAAGGTTTCAAGAATGTCGTCTCTGTGATGACCGAGCGCAATCTTAGTGGCACCCAGCTCTGAGGCGGTGCGATACAAGATACCCCGACGCAGGCGCGAGCATAAGGAGCAAGTGGTTTTACCGGGTTGAACTTTATCGACCACGATAGAATAGGTATCTTCTTCGACAATCTTATATTCAACGCCAAGCTCAGTTAAGTAAGCGGGCAGCACATGCTCGGGGAAACCTGGCTGCTTTTGATCCAAGTTAACGGCAATAATGTCAAAGTGGATAGGCGCATGGGCCTTAAGATTTAACAGCATGTCCAACATCGCATAACTGTCTTTGCCGCCGGACAAACACACCATAATGCGGTCACCGTCTTCAATCATGTTAAAGTCGGCAATGGCTTGGCCAAGATTACGACGCAGTCGTTTTTGCAACTTAATAAAAGACGGTGCCTCTGTGGTGGGCTCGGTCTGAGTTGCAGGTGCAGTGAGAGTAGAGACAGTGATGGTGGACATAATAACCCCAGCAAAAAAACTGGGGCTATTATAGTGACTAAGAGGGTGAGGGCAAGGTAAGTGCGTGCAAAGCACCACATTTAGCCACTGGGGTAGAAATTACAGCGCACATTAGTCGTCGGCGCGCATCACCAAAATATCACAGCCCAGCTTATCAACTACTTGCTCAGCGGTATTACCGAGCAGAGCGGCGGACAACCCGGTACGCCCAACCGTGCCTAAAATAACCAAACTGGCATTAATCACGTTCGCACAGTGGGGGATCACCTCTTCAGGTAAACCTTCTTCAAGATGCAACACGCTGTGGTCTAGGCTATAGCGTTCGGCATACTCGAACAGGGCTTTTTCATGGTGGCGTTTTACCGCGGCATTATAAGCATTAGGATCAAAGTCGGGCAACTCGAGTGCCATGTTTACCGGCGTGTTGGGATAGGCGTTCACTAAGTGTAATGTTGCGTCCAGTAGTCGAGCCACTTCTGCACTTTCGCCGATTATCTTATTGTTTAAGGCAATTTGTTCTTTATCGTCAGCCGCGCAGTTAACTGCCGCCAACACATTGCCGCCCATCGGCCATTGCTGTTCTTTCACTAATAGCACGGGGCAGGGGCATTTACGCAATAAATGCCAATCGGTGGGCGTAAAAATAAAGGTTTGAATGGCGCTGTGCTTATGGCTACTTTTGATCACTAAATCATGCTTGGCGTCATTAACTTGCTGAATAATGGCTTCAAAGGGCCGACTGTGCCACACCACCTTAATGTCAAAATGAATACTGCCCCCTAAATAAGGGTCAAGGATCCCTTGTAGCCATTCTTTACGGCCTTGCAATACGCCTTCGCGCATTTCTTCCCGCTCGGTGCTGGACAGCATGGAGGTCATTTCATAAGAAAAATCATAAATAGGCATGAACAGCGTAATCGCCGCCTTTTGCTGCAAGCCCGCCACCGCGACGGCTCTGTGCAACGCCGGATGCGTATCTGCTGTGGGATCCATGACCACTAAAATATGTTGATACTTAATCATATTGAGCCCCTTTAAACGAACACATAACTTAAGTTTACGTCGGTTTAGAGGAAGGTGCACCCGCCAATATCGCCAACTCAGCTGCATCTAAAATCCGAATGTATTTTCCATCGACTTCAATCAAGCTGGTTTTTTGAAAACGGCCTAATAAACGACTGACGGTTTCTACCGTGAGCCCTAAATAGTTACCGATATCACCGCGAGTCATGGTAAGACGAAATTCTTTTGCGGAAAAGCCGCGTTCAGAAAAACGGGTCGATAAACCATGTAAAAAAGAGGCAAGACGTTCTTCGGCGGTCTTTTTCGATAATAATAAAATCATCTGCTGATCGCCGTTAATTTCATTGCTCATCAAACGCATAATTTGTTGACGTAAGCGCGGCATTTTCCCTGATAAGTCATCCAGCACTTCATAAGGAATTTCGCAGACCATGGCGGTTTCTAATGCTTGGGCAAAAGAAGGGTGATTACCAGTATTAATCGCATCAAAGCCGATCAGGTCACCGGCCAAGTGAAAGGCGGTGATCTGCTCATCGCCTTGCTCGGTAATGGTGTAAGACTTAACGGTACCGGCACGAATAGCGTACAAAGACTTTAACGGCTCACCGGCTTTAAATAACTCTTGGCCTTTTTGGATCGGCTTCTTGCGCTCAATAATATTATCCAGCTCATCAAGCTCGTCGGAATTAAGCCCAAGCGGGATACATAAGGGGCTAATGCTGCAGTCTTGGCAGCGAATGGCGCAGCCAGTGGCCGCTTTAATTATTTTTGTTTGATTTCCCATAGCTCAATACTTTTGTGGTATTAAGGCTCAAGCATACCACCAAAAAAGAGGGCTTAATAGATTAGTAAATGAGACCTAAGGCTTGATAAAGGGTAAACAAACCATAAGAAATCAATAATATGCCAGAGAATTGACGAAAACCTGGGTGATTTAACCAATGGCGTAATTGCCCAGCCAGTCCGCCTAAGGCTAATAAAGTGGGCAGGGTGCCTAGCCCAAATAACGCCATCACTCGCGCCCCTTCAAGAGCCCCACCTGACACCGCACTCCAAGTGAGCGCCGAGTACACAAGGCCGCAGGGCAACCAGCCCCAAATCATGCCAAATGGAAATGCCGCCAGCGGGCTTTTAAACGGAATAAAACGTGCCGCATGAGGCTTAAGATAACGCCATAAGCCAGTGCCGAGTTTTTCCAGATGCAGTAAGAAGAACCACCAACGTGCCAAATAGAGGCCGAGCAAGATCATCATGACACCTGTCAGTAGCCGCAGCACGGTTAAGGCTTGTTTGCCCATGCTTACATCGGCCAGGCTGGCAAACACGCCGCCTACTAGCGCACCCGCTAAGCTGTAACTTAGAATGCGCCCGGCGTTATAACTGAGCAAATACGCCCACTGCCAGCGCTGATGCTGTTTAGGAATGGCCATAGAAAAGGCGGCGGCCACGCCGCCACACATGGCGATGCAATGGCCGGCCCCTAAAAAGCCAATGAGTAGCGCCGCCCACGCATCAAGCTGAGTGCTCATCTTGCTCCTTGTTGGCGGTGCGTGGCGCTACATCTGCATTAACATCCGTCGCTTGTTCAGTCTGCGTTTGCTGAGTCTGTGCTTGTTGGTGAGAGCTCGCATCGTCATCAAATAAGATGTTACTGCCATGGCGATCGAGATCTTCAAATTGGTCGTTTTTCACCGACCAAAAGAACAAAGCGATAGCCAGCCCCACAAACACCATGGCCACCGGTATCATGAAATACCATACATCTACGTCATCTGTCATAAGCGAGAAAGCCTCAAAGAATTAGTCATAACTATCAAGGAGCTCACCGACATGCCGACCATGGCAAACCAAGGTGACACATGGCCGGTGGCCGCCAGTGGCAAGATAATAAGGTTATAACCGATCGCCCAGCTAAAATTTTGTTTAATCACGGCTCGACAGCGCGCAGATACATGGCGCGCCGTTAAAATATGGCGCAAATCGTCGGCCAGCATAATGGCATCGGCACTGCTTTTGGCGATGTCGGTGCCGCCTGCCATGGCGAATGACACATGAGCGCCTGCCAAGACAGGCGCATCATTAATACCATCACCGACCATAAGACAGATTTCACCGGCTTTATCACACTCGCGCAGATACGCCAGTTTGTCGTCAGGGCTGGCATGTTTTACCAACTTATCTACGCCCAAGGTTTGGGCCACAATTTCTGCTTGTCCTGAGCTGTCGCCGGTTAAGATAGTGGTCTTAATGCCTTGCTCACGACAGGCGTTAATTAACGCTTGTGCTTCATCGCGCAGCGGATCAGATAAACTAAAGCGTGCCACTAAGCCATCGTCGTTGGCCAGATACACACTTAAGTCGGCGGTTTCTTTATTGGGTGCCAACCAGGCGCCGCTGCCTAAGCGCCAACAGATGCCATCGATCACACCGGTGACACCGCGACCGACTTGGTTTTTGCGATTCGTCACCACCAAGCCCATATTGCGATGGGCACTAAAGGCGCGGGCGATAGGGTGCTCAGACTGTGCTTCCAATGCTGCCGCTATGGCTAATACGCTTGCTTCATCTAGTGCGCCATATAAAGTGGTGTGGCTTAAGGCAATTTCGCCGCGCGTTAAGGTGCCGGTTTTATCAAATACCATGCGCGTCACTTTCGGCAAGGTATCTAACACATGGGCGCGGCGTACTAATACGCCGGAGCGACTTAAGCGCGAAGTGGCAACCGTCAGTGCGGTAGGGGTAGCCAATGACAGTGCACAGGGGCAGGTGGCCACTAACACCGACAGCATCACCCAAAACGCCTTGGCGGAGTCCAGTTGCAGCCAGACTAAATAGGTGCCTAAGGTGACGACCAACAAGGCCGCCACAAAGTAGCGGGATAATTGATCCGCTAAAATCGCTACTTTCGGTTTTTCGGCCAACGCATCATCTTGGGCCCGTAAAATCTCGGATACGCGCGCATCCGCCAGATTGCGCAGCACTTTCAAACGCAGCGGCGATTCGATATTGGTGGTGCCGGCAAATACAGTGTCGCCGGCGTGGCGCAATACCGGTAAATGCTCACCGGTGAGCATGGACTCATCTATGCTAGTGCTGCCGTCAATAATTTGTGCATCAGCCGGAATTTGGCTACCCGGCGCCACCAGTACAACTTGTTCAGGCTGCAACGTCTTGGCTGCAACTTCCAGCTCACCTTGTTCGGTTTCAACTCTCGCCAGCATGGGCACGAGCAGTGTTAAGTTGGCCGTGGTTTCAGAGGCACGGCGCTTAGCGCGCATTTCCAAAAATCGGCCGGTGAGCAACAAGAAGGCAAACATAGACACACATTCGTAATACACATCACCTGTGTTTGTCACTGTGGCATACACGGAGGCGACGAAGGCAAAAATCATCGCCATGGATACCGGTAAGTCCATGTTCAAGGTGCGATTTTGAAGACCGCGCCACGCATTACGATAAAAGGGCAGGGCCGAATAGCCCATCACGGGCACACACAGCCACAGGCTTATCCAGCGAAAATAATTCACTAAGCCCGCATCGGTATTGGGAAATAAATCCTCGTATAAAGCGATGGCCACCATCATCACTTGCATGCTGGCGATACCGGCCACACCCATGCGCAGCAAATAGGCTTTGACTGATTTGTTGTAGGCTTGCTCTTGCTGATGAGGCTGAAAAGGCCGTGCTTGATAGCCAATGGCGCCAAAGCCACTGAGCACCTGACTCAAGGTGGTGGTTTGTTCATCCCAACGCACCCGCGCGCGCTCTGTGGTGGTGTTAACTTGGATAAGTACAACGCCGGGTAGGCGCGATAAGTGGCGCTCAATCAGCCAGGCACAAGCGGCGCAGCTAATGCCGGTAATCGACAGCTGCGCTTCTTTGAGATTATCTTTATCGATGACGAAGTCTTGCTGAATTTCTGCTAAATCATAGTGTTGCAGCAGCTTTAACGCATCGGGTACCGCATCGGCTTTGGGAGCGGGTGCCGATCTGTGCTGATAATAACTGCCTAGGCCACAGTCAATAATGGTCTCTGCCACCGCAAGGCAACCAGGGCAGCAGAAGGGCTGTTGCGTGCCGTGCACCTCTAACTGAAAGTGCGGCCCATTTGGCACCGATTCACCACAGTGAAAACAGCCGTCCATGACTAGCTCCCAGCGTTAATTAACAGTGAGTCTGTTGCCGGCAGGCTAATCCGTTGTTGTAATCGCCAGCTGCTATCAAGCGCTTCTATTTGCAGGTGCCAAGCGCCATCAATTAACGGCGTTGCTAAGCGCGCGCGATAGATACCCGCGGCATCTGTGGTCATGACCAAGTGGTGATCTTGCTTCTCAAGTGTAGGGTGAGAAAAATTAACGCGAATGCCCTCATTTTTCTGATGAGCACCATCGAGTTTGATGGTCACCAGCCCATCTTCGTAGTCTAAGGTAGCCAATATCTTTAACTCGGCGGCACGTTTTAATTCGGTGAGATCTTTATTATAGGCCCGTCCTTTTTTGTAGTAGTCATCCACTACCATGCTGTCGGCACCGGAACTGGCGAGGTAAAACGTATATAAGCTGGCGGCCACTGCACACAGGGGCAGGACTATCAAAAACCAGGGCCAAAACTGTTGATACCAAGGACGTTGCATAATGAATTCCTACTGCAAAAAAGGAAGCTGGGTCAGTTGACCCGAGAGACAATATAACAAAAAAGCCCCGACCAGCGGGGCTTTTTTTACCAAGCCCGGTAGGGCTTATTTTGCGTCTCTTAGACTATACACATAGGCAGACAATAACTGGATCTTGTCTTCACCTAAAATGTTTTTCCAAGCGGGCATCACACCGTGACGACCATGACGAAGGGTATCTTCAACCGCTGCACGTGAGCCACCATATAACCAAATGTCGTCAGTTAAATTAGGGGCACCCATGATTTGATTGCCTTTACCGTCTGCACCGTGACAGGCTGAACACACCGCAAAGCGTGCTTGGCCTTTCTGTGCTTCAACCATATCAACCTTACGACCAGACAGGCTTAACACATAGGTCGTCACTTCACGTACGCCGTCTTCGCCTAGGGCATCGCCCCATGCAGGCATAACGCCTTGACGACCATTCATAAGCGTGGTGTGAATATTGGCCGCTTCTCCACCATATAACCAATCATTATCGGTCAGGTTAGGGAAGCCATTACCACCACGGGCATTGGAGCCGTGACACTGAGCACAGCTTTGCAAGAACAAGCGTTGGCCAACTTTCACCGCCTCTTCGTTCTTAGCAATCTGTTCGATAGGCAGATAATGCTCCTGCTTATCTTTTAGTACCGCTGCATCGTGAGCCTTAGCATCTAAACCCGTTACGTCTAATGGTTCGTAACTGGCAGGGAAGATCAGCTCGCGAAACTTAGCACCAAATACCTCATCGGCTTTGATCATTTCACGGTCGTATTGCACAAACAGTTCGTCGGTGCGCGCCGTTTTTGCCGCTTCGTTATATTCGGCTAACGAGCGTACCGCTTGGTTAGAACTCGTCCAGCCTAACAGGCCTTTAAAGTTACCCAGACCTGGGTACAACGCCAAGTAAATCAGCGAGAAGATAATCATGAACACAAACAAATAGCTCCACCACTTTGGCAGCGGATTGTTCAGTTCAGAAATGCCGTCATAGGTATGGCCAGTAGGTGCACCATCTTCCATGCCCATCTTGTCGCGAGTACACCAAATCAGTAGACCCAGACAACCAAAAATGGTGCCCAAGCTGATGACGGTGACAAATACACTTAAAAAAGTATTCATTGTTTATTAGCTCCTGCGCGATCCTGCTCAGTCCCTAGAGAGGCGCTACTCTGCACATCTTCATCATCAAGAATAGAGGAGCCAATCGCGTCAAACTTCGTTTTACGACGTTTACCAAAAGCCCACCAAACTAGGCCAAGAAACATCACAAACAACAACAAAGTCTGATAAGCAATCAGAGTAGGTTTTAGTGCGTCTAGGGTACTGAAATCCATAATCGACTCCGGTTATTTAAAGGCGTGGCCCAACGATTGCAGATAAGCGACCAAAGCGTCTAACTCAGACTTGCCTTTAACGGCTTGCTCGGCGCCTTCAATGTCCGCATCCGTGTAAGGCACACCAAAGTTGTCACGGAACAACTTCAACTTAGCCGCCGTGTCTTTACCGTCCAGGATGTTGGTCTCTAACCAAGGGAAACCGGGCATGTTTGACTCAGGTACCACGTTACGAGGGTTGATCAAGTGCACACGATGCCAGTCATCCGAGTAACGACCACCCACACGGGCTAAATCAGGACCAGTACGCTTAGAGCCCCACAAGAATGGATGTTCCCATACTTGCTCGCCAGCCAGTGAGTACTGACCGTAACGCTCAGTTTCAGCACGGAAAGGACGGATCATTTGGCTGTGGCACACATGACATCCATCACGGATGTACAGGTCACGACCTTCCATTTCCAGAGCCGTATAGGGGCGCAGGCCTTCTATTGGCTCGTTAGTTTGCTGCTGAAAGAACAAAGGTACGATTTCAACCAAACCACCAAAGCTGATGGCGATAACGGTGAAAATGATCAGCCAAGTGGTTTTGGTTTCGAGAAACTCGTGACGATTATTAGGGTTTTTCATGGTCTCGTCTCCTTATGCCGGTTGTGGAATAGCTTGCAATGAGCCTTTAGGCGCATTGATGGTGCGATAAGCGTTATATGCCATCAGCAACATACCGGTTAAGAAGAAACAGCCGCCCAAGAAACGTACGAAGTAGAACGGATACGAGGCTTGTAGACTTTCAACGAAGCTGTAAGTCAAGGTGCCATCGTCGTTTACCGCACGCCACATCAGACCCTGCATCACACCACTGATCCACATGGACACTATGTACAACACAGTACCAATCGTAGCTAACCAGAAGTGCGTGTTAATCAGCTGAGTGCTGTACATGCGCGCCTGACCAAACAGGTTAGGGATCAAGTGATACACGGCACCGATAGAAATCATCGCTACCCAACCTAAAGCACCTGAGTGCACGTGACCTACGGTCCAGTCGGTGTAGTGAGACAGGGCGTTTACGGTTTTGATTGCCATCATAGGACCTTCGAACGTAGACATGCCGTAGAACGACAAAGATACGATCAAGAAGCGCAAGATAGGGTCATAGCGTAATTTATGCCAAGCACCAGACAGCGTCATAATACCGTTGATCATACCGCCCCAAGAAGGCACGAACAGGATCAGCGACATAACCATACCCAGCGACTGAGCCCAGTCGGGTAGGGCTGTGTAATGCAAGTGGTGAGAACCAGCCCAGATATACAGGGTGATCAGCGCCCAAAAGTGCACGATAGACAAACGGTAAGAGTAAACCGGACGTCCTGCTTGTTTAGGCACGAAGTAGTACATCATGCCTAAGAAGCCTGCGGTCAGCAGGAAGCCTACGGCGTTGTGGCCATACCACCATTGGATCATGGCGTCAGCTGCACCCGCATACATAGAGTAAGACTTCATGGAGCTCACAGGAACGGCCATGCTGTTTACAATGTGCAGTACGGCTATGGTCAGAATAAAACCGCCATAGAACCAGTTAGCTACATAGATGTGTGACGTCGCACGCTTATACAGGGTGCCAAAGAACACAATAGCGTACGCAACCCATACCACGGTAATCGCGATATCAATTGGCCACTCTAATTCGGCATATTCTTTACTGGAGGTATATCCCAGTGGCAAAGAAATAATTGCCGCTACAATAATTGCCTGCCAGCCCCAGAACACGAACGACGCCAGCTTGCCACCGAAGAGGCGAACCTGACACGTGCGCTGCACGACGTAGAAAGAAGTACCCATAAGCGCACTCACACCAAACGCAAAAATAACCGCATTTGTGTGCAAAGGACGCAAGCGGCTGTAGGTCAGCCAAGGCGTTTCGAAGTTAAGAGCAGGCCAAATAAGTTGTGCCGCAATTAGCACACCCACTGTCATGCCCACAATGCCCCAGATCACGGTCATCACCGTAAACTGGCGAACTACTGTGTAGTTGTAGTTTGGTTGATTATTAGTTTGACTCATCGTTATAGTTCCGCTTCCACTGCTGTTATTCAGGTCTGTGATCGTTTTACAATGATCACGTCGGAAGAATTGTTGAAGACAACTGCTTATTTTATTTACGGCAGCCGCATCCTCAGTTACTCCATTAACTTGTTGTTAACAATGATAATCGAGAAGTCGAGAACCGCTGGTTGCACGGTGTTGATGATAAAGGACTGGGCCTAAAAATAACAGTTTAAACAGTAATATGATTACCACTTAACCGCCCTCATAGTGCATAACAAACTACCTTGATCAAGATCAATTAGGGCAGTGGATTGTGTGCAAAACCGGAACAAAATAGCCATGAGAGACCGTCTTACCGGCCCTAAATTGGGACAAATCGTTGTAGTACTGGTGATCCTGACCGGTGCATTTGTGTATAAAACCTATAAAGACCCTGAAAATAGCAACAATTCAGATAATGCTAATGTTGAGTTATGTGACATAAGTCACGAAAAATGCACCCTAAAGCAGGGGGACTTATCAGCAATAGGCCAGCTAAGCGCCGAGAAGCTACAGCCTGAGTCGGCTTTTACCTTGTCCGTTTCCTTCTCAGACCCAGATACCAAAGTGTTAAAAAGCCGCTTAGAGGGGCAAAGCATGTATATGGGCACCTTGCCGGCGTTGCTCAAACAAACCGCACCTGATCAGTGGCAAGGGCAGGCGATGGTCGGCGCTTGTTCTGAACGGCAAATGGTGTGGGCTTGGGTGTTGGATGTAGAGCAGGGTGGTGAAACCCAGCAGTTCACGTTCTTCTTTGAAGTGCGGCGCTAGCGCGCAGCCGTAAGCTGTCAGCTATAAGCCATCAGCAAAAGACCAATACAGCTCTTTGTAGCCGCTAATTGTAGCCGCCAATTTATTCGGCGGGCCTGCGTAGCAGGATGATTTAGTGTCTTAGTTTGTTTTTAATCGAATAGCGTAAAGTGGATAACGTCAGCTAGAGATAGGCACCGTTCTTTGTCATGTTTAATCTGATCGCTGACAGCTTAAGGCTGAAAGCTGTCGTTAATGCCGATAACTGTATTTATCGGCATTAACGACAATGCATTTCTCATTACTATGAACAACAAGGTAAACTGTATAAATACCCAGTAATTAATAGCGCTATTATGACTTTCGTTAACACACCTGCCGCCATGCCGTTATTTGATGCTCCTCAATATCTTGAAGAGGGAAACAGCGTCGTTAACCAACATATCGCCCACTTAACCTTAAATACCGTGCCCGATGCGGCCTTTGTCTATGAACATGCTATGGATTGGTTGCTCGAAAGCCGCTTTAACGACAACAACTATAAAACCTATCGCAGCGAGCTAACTAGCTTTCTCCATTGGTGTTTCGATGTGGAGCAGGCATCACCGATAGCGCTGACGCGCCGCAGCATCAATCATTATGTGCAATATTGCTTAGCGCCACCCAAAGCCTTGATCGCTTATCGCAACGTGGCGCAATTTGTCTTGAACAAAGACTGGGGCGAGCGCCAACCTAATCCACTGTGGCGGCCATTCTTAGGCAAGAAACAAGACGGCGCTGAGCTGCCATATCGCATGACGGACGCCACGCTGAAAACCAAAATAGCTATTTTGTCTTCCTTTTATAGCTACCTGATTAATGAAGAAGTCACCGATCGTAATCCGGCGGTAATGTGGATGCGCCACAGCCGCTTTGGCTCACAGCCTACAGTGGTCGCCGGACTTGATGATGCGGATGAAATACGCGTATTCAGTGACTTACAATGGTCTTATGTGATGAGCACCGCACGTTTATTAGCAGCACAAGAACCCGAGCGCCATCAACGCAGCTTATTCTTAGTGTCCTTGATGTATGGCTGCTATTTGCGGATCTCCGAAGTGGCCGCCAGGCCGGGTTTTTCACCCGTGATGAGCCAGTTTCGCCGCGACAGCCACACCGGTATTTGGAGCTTTCATATTCCGATTAGTAAAGGTGGCAAAAAGCGCACCGTGGCCGTGTCTAGCGAGCTGCTTGATGCCCTTAAAACGTATCGAGAAAGTTTAAACCTCTCGTCATTACCCAGCCCGAACGACGCTACGCCACTCTTTATTCGCCATAAAGCCGCCGGACGAGGGCGCGATCAAGGCCTACTTAATGCCAATCTTGGCGTACGCCAATTGCGCGACTTACTCAACGAGCTGATCAATCAGGCCGCCGACCAGGCTGCACTCGATGGTTTTGAGCACGACGCCGAAGAGATGCGTACCTTAACCGTGCACAGCATTCGTCATACCGGCATTACCCACGACATTAACTTAAACGGCCGTCCGTTATCTCACGTACAAGCAGATGCCGGCCACGACAGCATAGACACCACATCCCAGTACTTGCACACCAGCAAAATAGAACGTCACGAAAGTGCCGTCAGCAAACGACTCGATCGTTTGCAGCAAAGCCAAAGCTAGCGCAAACACCATTAACATTAACGGCTAGTAAATTGAGCATTAGCAAAAACGCCGCCGTCTCAATAGCGGCGTTAAACCCAGCTCGCTAACGGATCGAGTAATTAACCCAAATCCAACCAAACACACCGTAAGAGGCCGCTATCTATAAAAGAAGAATACCTTATTTAACATAATATACATTATGCGAAGTGACGTATAAAAAAGAAAGGCCGCGTTAGCGGCCAAATCCTATTGCGGTATGTCAGCAAAAAAACGCGCAGTTTCTTCTTCAATTGCTGTTGGCTCTAACTTTGGGATTAGGCGCAACGCAGCTGGTGGAAAATTTTCCTGCTTAAAAGCATCAGCACTATGAGAATGCCAAGTGCAAAGTACTCTCTCGTATCCACTGGTAGCAATTACAGTCATAGTGGGGCCGCCACTGATTAAACTAACCTGATCGCCAGCCTTAAAAGCCATAATGTAAACCTTCTTTATCAAAGCAAATCGCTCATTATATTAGATGGGGTCACATGGCTCACAAAGCAAGCTCACAACGTCCCAAAATGAGACAAGAGTCCACTATTAAAGACAGTGGACTCTAGACCAAAAACAGCGCCTCTACCGCGCGCGTTGAAAACCGCGATTCGGCGTAAAAACGGCATGCGCTTGGTAGACACGGAACACCAGAGCAACAAGTTGCTCAAGCGTTCCGAGTCTCGATGAAACGCCAAGAGAAAGCAGCAAACCAGCCCTTCATGTGCCAACAAAGAGGCTCAATAATGCGCTTGGGGTGGCATCACGCTTAATCTTCACACCTGTTCTCGCTCCTCGCGGTCCCCGCTGCGGGGCGAGATCAGGTGTTCTGATACGGCAGACAGATGTTAAAGCGCATCGTTAATTGCTTTTAAGGAGTAAAGCCAGTAAATACCGGCATCCGTTATCTGTTTGTTATCTCAGTAACAATAACAGCTGTTATTGCTCTGTTATCCAGTTACCTTATTATGCGGTTCGCCTGCATAATCACAATAATATCAGTCTTGCTATTCTCATTTGCATTGCTGCGCATGAAATTAGGCAAGAATGATAAGCCAGTATTCGCATCAGAATCCTTATTCTCAGCCAACCCACTCAATAAAATAATGTCACCGTCCCCTACTGTCACCGATGTAGATACGTCACGCTTGATCAACGTAGGACTATTATTAACGCCAGTATCGGTCTTCACAAAGTTGCTTAGCTGTTGGCTAATGTCCAGGTCGATAACTTCACGGCGTATCTGCGGCAACACTTCAAATAAAACACCACTTGAACGGTATTCGACCGATTGCACCGGCGTTTGGTCTTGAATGATCACCGAACCAAGCACAGGCACTTCTGAACCGACCGAAAAAGAAGCCCTAGCACCTGATTTTACTCGCAGCATCGGAGCAGAAAGCACATGAAAGCGGCCGTCAGTGCTGAACATCTCGTAAATAGCATCCAATGAAGGGGTATTAAACGTCACCATATTACCCATGCCTTGGGCTGTACCTATCTCGATGCCAAAGCGTCCAGACAGTAATTTAGCCGCTACGGCCAGACCTGATCCATTACGCTCGGTCGTTTGTACCTCGAATACATAGCCCTTTACTAAGACCTCTCCCACCTGGGTATCAATCATCGGCAACATAGCTTTAAGCCTTGCAATATCTTGCGCGGGACCATAATAAACTAATACATCCCCTGCTCTATTTAGCATGGCACTGGCAGTCCCTGGCTCAACCTCACCCGGTTGCAACTGAGCTGAAGAACCAACACCCGAGCTAGCCGATAACTGACCAGGAAACTGACTGCGCAATAAGTCCGCCAAATAAGATACCGAACGGTGTCGAGGCTCATACACAAAAGATCCCATCTTAATCGGCTTTATTCGTTTCACTTCTGGGGCGATATAATCCACGCCATCACGACGATGAATAGCAATATTCATGTTCGCCAAGTAACGACGAATGAACTGTTCGGGGTCAACCTCTGGCGTTAAATACAGAGTTAATGTGCGAGTGTCATGATGTAGGTCTGGATGTAGCATAAACGGCCGTTGGAAGATCTGGGAATATATTAAGGTTAATGCTCGCGGTAAGTTAACTTCGTACAACTCTAATTCAAGGCCTTTAGACTGCACCTGAAAGACAAAGGTTAATGCCAGTAATGGCACTAATAACCACTGGCGGATGAATAGTCGATTCATGGAGTCAGCTCCTTATTTTTAGCTGCTAAAATTCTCTGGCCGGAAAATACTGTCACCCGATGGCCATCAACATCACCAACCGTCAGTAAGCCTTGGTGATAAAACTGGCTGGCTGGCTCTAAACGTAACTGCCCTTGAGAATCAACGAGGATCACTAAAGACCGGCCAGGTTGCTGGATACGACCGGCCACGCGCCAAATTGAAGAAGGTGTAGGTGGCGTAATAACGGGAGTGCTTGTCACGACTGGCGTCGTGACTGAACTGGGAGTGAGTTCATTCAATTGCGCCTCGATGGAGTTAGTCGTCGGAGCACTAAAAAACCCCATCAGGAAGTAGGCAGACAAGGCAAACATACCCAAGGTGCCTGCGATAAACACCCAAAGTAATGGCGATGCAAATACATTCTGGCGTTTATCCATGGCCTGCTCCTTACCTTGGCCACCAGAATAACTGCTATATAGAGGGAATACGGCGGGATCATAACGCTTGTTAATGACCTTGAACTGGGTCTTCTTATTGAGCTTATAGCCTTCATACAACTCAACGCGATAAGAACGGTTCATTCCGAGCTTCTTAAGCTTGACGGTACGCGTCGTCAGTTCGACGACAACCTTAAGCGAACGATGTAAGTCGCTGATGTCCTGTACCATCAGCGCTAAATCACAACACACTCCAGAATCTGGGTGGATGTAGTGCCGATGTTCACGAAAAAAGATGCTGTGTTCATTACACGGCTTACCTTCGGTGCCCCAAAAACGCCATGCTTCATCAATACAAATCAAATCACCTGGCTGACAAATGGTCAGCGCATTAGTACCGTGCGGAAAAAAATCAGCTTGATGCACTTGGTCATTACTGACAGCAACAACCTCCCCTAATCGTTCTGGATCAGCCTTAAGTTTATCGAGGCAATAGGCTCGAATAGCATCACCATTAATGCCGTCGATGTTAGTCACGACTCGGCGCCCTTGACTGATGGCGGGCACGATGACACTGGATACCGCCTCATAACTCTTACCTGATCCCATTAGACCGGTATAGACGTTGATAGCCACAGCTAACTCCTTACCCAATCAAGGGAATGCGACGAATAATGAACCGAGTGACCCAAGCAGATAACAGCATCGAGACACCGGCCGCGATCTCAAATACATCCAGGAAATACCAAACATGAGGAGACTGAGCACCAAAAGCTGAAGTCACATTAGCCGAGTCAGGTAACCAAGAGGCTAAGACGGGCACTAACTCCTGAATGACGAAGAACAAACCGAAAAACAGCACGAACTTGACGATAACGGTACGGAAAACGAAGCTAAGTGCGGTGTTCACCGCGGATAATAAAATGCCCCACATAACTCCTCCTAAGCACTCAACACAATGCGTAATGACACAATGGCCCACACCAGTAACATGGCGGCTGACAGTGGACTGCCGTATTGATCAAGCAGCACACAATGCTGGTCGATACGATGAGTCTTGCCGAACACATCTAGGCTAGGCTGAGGGCATTCGCTGGTATGACTCGGCACCGAAAATGAAGTTAATGAGGGAAATAAGCCACGCAGCGGCGCTAAAATCTGCTCGCCGGTGGGGGGAGTCTCTAATGTCGGCTCCCCAACGCCAGGATCGGGGCCAAAATCAACATTAACCGTCACATCACCACCAGGGATGGGGTTAGTAATAGGCGGTGCCTCTGTGTCGATTGAAATCTCAGCCCCTGGTGCAGGGTTAGCAAAAGATAACAGATCCTCTAAGGTCGGAACTCCCTGCCCTAGAGCCTGAATGGCGGCGGTTATCTCAGCCGCAGTCACCGGCTGAGTAACAGGAAACGGCATGCCTTCATAATCCGGCTGCAAAGCCGTATCAAGCCAGAGGTCCGTCATAATCTGAGCTAATAACTGGGGTGATAGGTGGGCTTGAAGGTGAGGTTGTAGCGCGGGTAATACATCTGGCAAGGTACCGATAGCCAGCTCAGGTTCTTCTACATGTTGATAAGAAACGTTCTGACGAATAGAAGCGTTATAAGCGTCATGACCAGGGCCTGACCCGTCAGCATAATGAATATTATAATAAAGAGAGTGAATCATCGGCTCACCCTTAAACGACGATGTGCTGGCCACGGCACGGATAAACTCATAACTACAAGCTGAATAGTAAGCATCAACACAAAGCCGAGCCGCCTGTATCTCTGCCCAGGCATTACCCAGAGCAGAAACATCCTGACCGTGCAAATACCCCAAGGTCTTATCAGGATGGGTGATAAACCATCGTGATGATGCCGGCACCGAAGACGCTGCTGCTACTTGTTCCGGAGTAGCATCAACATCGGGTAACTGAGCCGGTACATAAGCCAATACTGGGTTCTGCTCTGTCGGGAGATAAGGTGATACCCACTCTCGGCCGCCAATAATGATGACCGGCTGCCCTTGAGCGTTGGTCTGCCCAGACGTGTGAAGCTGTAACTCAGGGACATGACCTGCCGTATCTCCCGTTAATGCCACAGCCCCCAAGGTCATGGCTGCCCCTTGTCCGATTGCAAGCCAGGTAGGACGACCAGCCGCATATAAAGCATCATTAGCGGCAGCCTGCGAAACCCGCTGGGTAGCCGTGCGGCTGAGTGCAATCGTCGTGGGTCGCACAGTGGTCAAATAAACGGCATCGTTCGCCGCTCTGCGCATGACAGCCTGAGCCATAACACGGCCAATAATCGGTCGAAATGCTAATGCTAACAAGGGATTAGCATGGGCATAGTACGCAGCAGATCCCATTACTAGGGTAATAGTGGCCAAACACATAATGGCCCATCGTGGCACTCGCATCCCTACCCCCTTAATCCTAAAATCACCGCCCAAGCAGCCATCAATCCCCAAGCAAACATCAGTAAATCCCAGTATCCATTACCCATGATCAACAAAGGGGGCCTGAGCCCCCTTCCTCCATGCTGCCAATGTTTAAGCGCCGCGAACGGCTCGGATGACAAACTGGGCACCCTTCCAAGCCATATAGAGCCCCATCAAAGAAGCGGCAACAGCAAGAATCGCTGTGATGACCGTGCTAAAGTCCACCGCATCCGTCAGCGCAGTCAAATCAGGTCCCGTAGCGGCTGCCTGAGCCATGACACTGGCGGACATAAATAGACCAGCGGTGCCGCCCAATAAACATAATCCCTTGAATGACAAAGCCCGTTTAACCTTATGGGTAATACGTTGCATACTGCTCTCTCCTTGTTATTACTGAAGTTAACCCCGCCGTAAAAAAGCGAGGACAATGCCTATCCCATGAGACATGAGATAGAGAAATAGCACGCTGGTAAACGCGACAGCCCAGACCTCACCAGCGCGAACATAATCAAAGGTCAACTCAGACGCCGATACTTGAACGTATGCTTCACGGTGTTGCGGCTGTCCTTGGTTACAAGGTGCCTGGCGAATACCGCTGGGATCACACAAAATGACCTGAGTCTGAGTCCACTCACTCACGAAGCGTCAACCTCCCGAATGCTGCCTTCATTACTCATGTGATAAGTGACATTAGCCCCTCGCTGCCCTGCCCAAGCCTCAACCCAGATAGAGATCTCAACGTGCTTATCCGTCATGCTGTTGGCTTGATTAGCCACGCCTGCTTGAACGAGCGCATTAGGAATACGGATCACAAGTTGCTCTTCTTGATGGCCGCCGAATCCGTTAGGACGGCTAACAGCCATGCCGATCTCATGGCGAGTCATGGGGCCATTACGGCCTTGAAACGTCTGCTCACGAGCGCCGAGAATACGACCACGAATAAATAAACCTTGCATAAGTTAATCTCCTTAAGTGACTGCGCGAAGCCTGGTATCAGGCGGGGGCGAATAATGGCGAGGGGGAACATACTCAGCGGGTGGTAACACCTCGGTATGGCTAACCACTGCACGGCCACCGGCTTGACGCTCGATATAGACCAGCTCAGTGGCTGCCGCAGAAGCAGTCGCCAAACGCTCCAAAGTACCAACAGGCTCGACATACCAGTCGGGCCGTTGTTGGCTAAAGTCGATGTTGATCACTTGGATCAACGGCACTACGTTGGTTGCGGTGCCTGTGAGGTTCTGCAGCTGAGCCTTGCTTAATCCAACCGCGATTAAGTCAGTCAAATGACGCCGAAACGTCTCTCGACTCATGCTACGATAAACGGCCTCATAGCCCTCGTTGAGTAAACGACGATAGAAACCGTGAATACGTTGAGCCTTGGCGTAACTGATGTTCCCCTTGGGGGTAATGCGTTGATACTCGAAATAAAGCGCGTCGCGTATGTCGTCGTCGGTATATACCTTCATGGGCTGATCTCCCAGCGCGTCAAATAACTCTTTAAAAGCGGCCTTCCACATCTCTGCAATCAAACAGCGGCCGTCCTGCTCGTAATCCTTCTGAAATCGAATCGCATCTAACAGCTTGAGAGGCATACCGAACTTATGCAGCCACCGTTGCTTAAGCCGTGACTCAAAACGAACACAACGCTGTGCGAACTGTTGTAATGCGGGGTTCTGCATCACCTCAACACAACGACGAAGAGCGTGGTTCTTAGGCTGCTTCTGTAAAGTGCGGAGGTACTCGGTGAGTTGGCGTTGTAACTCGGGTCCCTTGAGATACGCCTTCAGCGAACGATGGCGACTGCCAGTGTTCCACTCAGCGGTGGTCTCATGATCTCGGTTCATACGACTCTGCTTAGTCTGACCGGAATGAATGTTCTTAAGGGCTGTAATGACCTGTTTACCCTGCTCAGGCGTCTGTACATGAGCAGAAAAAGTAACATCGAGCCACTCAAGCGTGGTGCTCGGCACATCAAGCATCTCGTACAAATCTGGACACGCAATGGCCAAGGTGGAAAGCAACTCCGATGAGCACAACGCTATGTCTGTGGGACCAAACACGTTATGTCCTTGAAGCAACTTGGCAGGCGAAGCCTTCAGTTCAACACCCGGCACTCGATTATGGCCACCTTGATGGATCTTCATTGCCAAGCCACCGAAATGACTGGCCAATGACTCATACGGATGGGAAAGATGAGAAACGGTTAAATCGCCGTCAATCTCAAACTCGACCGTCATGGCCGACAACTTACAGCCAGAATGCTTCGCCACCTGCTCAAGATCGATATACACGCCTTCGCGGTGGTCGGCGGTCGGAGAGACCAGCAGCCACTGCTTCTTAAAGGGAATATCAAGCTTGATGAGGTCAATCACAAAAAACCCTGTCAATAGACAAATGTGTCACTACGATTAGCCACAAGTGTACGCAATGAGTAAAATGGAATCAACACAAAAGGTCATCATGTTGATGACATAAATGGCACTGTAAAAAGTGAGCTAAAAAAGCAGTGTTAGAATGGAGGAACGATCATGATAGTGGCTGGATATGTTGATATGGCTGACGAGGCAAGAGCTGAGCGGATAAAGAATACCATCATGGGCTATGGCACCTATGATGACATGGCAGACAAAACCGGCATAGGCTCCCGAACACTAATGAGGATGGCGACGGCAAAGACAGAGCCTAAGTTCGCAGATGTAATAAAAATAGCTGAAATTACGGGGACAGAACTGTCCTGGCTGGCGTTCGGAGAGGTGAAGGAATACGCCGACCTTGATGAAATGCACATGGTACAGGCGCTTAAAACCCTAAGCGAAGAGTCGAAAGATACGCTGAAAAAGCTGATTCACAGAATGACCTTGGCTGATAAGGTGCTTGAGCACATGGCCGAGGGAAAAATGTAACCCGACTAACACAGTGGCTAGCATATGATCATGTGCTAGCCACTTCTACGCTGTAGCTCAAGAATCAAGCCTAACCACGAAACGGAATCTGATGCACGAGCATCGGCTTGCATTAAAAGTGCCTCGCCCAGAGCTGCCATCCCTTCAAACAAACCACCATGATACTTAGCGTAATCATCAATCAGCTCATTTAACTGCTGGTCAAGCTCATGTTTATCCTTGGACATGCATGTTCCTAGAGTTGAGCCACTGCGCATAATAGCAGGTTATATTACGGGTCGAGCTTGGCACCCAGACGACCGCAAAAAGACGCGGCCCGTCTGGATTGAGCTCGATCGGCCGGTGCTTCGCATGTTACCGGCCGAAATCCCTCAACATAACCCTGCGATCACATTATGCGAAGTGACGGATAAAAGAAAAAGGCCGTGTTAACGGCCTCTAATTTTACTGACTATTCTCTAACTGGCTATGTCGATAATACAGGTACAACAAACCTATCGGTGCAATAAAAATAGCAAAAACCCAACACACCATCATGGTGATCAGTTTTACAAGCAACATCATGATGGCATTGACGAAGAACACATTATTTCCCATCACAAAGTCAATGATGCTTTCGTACACAAAGCGTGAGTACGGATACAGCAACGAGCTAATCACCGTGAAAGCGATCGTCCCCGCAGAGACACCGGTTTCGGTGTTAGATTCCATAAGGATTATCATGGCTGGGAATATCAAACCAAAAGCAAATTGCCTTGCATAGTAAGCCTTTGATAACCCCCCAAGGGTTTTAGCAATGATCGGGTGCATTTTTTATCTCCGTGTGTAGTTTTATTGGTTGTTATATAGCCTATAGAGCGTATCTCAATTGGATATGAAACATAAGCCTCAAAGCGTCCCAAAATGAGGAAGTCCACTATTAAAGACAGTGGACTTCCTCATTACAGGATCGTATTTACCATAATATCAATGCGATCGCAGTGGTTGTGTTGTCTTAGGTTCACAGACGTTAACTAGACTCACTATCAGTGACCAAGTACCCTGCTCGTTTATGACAGTTTGTACAATACACTTGTGATAAGCCCTCGGCAGGCTCACAATTATGACCTTAAAATCATTCACAAACTTATTCATAAACAGGACGTTAAGCATGCATTACCGCACAGTAATAGAGTTGAAAGGTTTTTTGAGAGACGCCTTCAACCAGGTGCTTGAAGAGATTGAGTTGTTATTAGAAGAAATGCCACAGAGCAGACAAGACGTTATCGCAGATATTAAGCGTAACCTCAGCTTAGAAGATGGCACCTTACAGCTGGGTTTAGAAGGGAGCAATAAGCAAGAAAAGCCTTTGGTAGTGGAGATGTTAACCGTGGCCTTAGCAGGCGCCAAAGAAATGGCCAAGGCCGAAGAAGATAACGCCGAGCTTAAGCGTCTGGTTAAGTACGAGCAGACCTTTACCTTGTTTAAAAACACCAATAACTGGGACACCTCTATCGTAGAGTCGCCAGATGAAGAAGCCGAATTCGACGAAGAAGATTAAGTCTCTACAGCGGTCAGCTTGAAGCCGACAGTCAAAGCCAAAAAGCGCCAGACCTTGTAGCCCAGCGCTTTGGCTGCTGGTCCCGTATCAGCGGGATTTCTTTAAAAATCCCGCTTGGGCTTGCCAACATCTCGGCTGCACGCTTTAGCCAAGCGCCCTGCTCTTTATATGCTTGAGCTCATTCAACTTTTAGGCTGTTTAGGAAACCGAATGTAGGCGGGTATTTCTATCAAGTCTTGTCCTTCAAGGGCCCTTTTGGTGGAATCACTTACTCGATGGCTTTGCTCGCGCGATAACGCTTGCTGTAATTCTTCAGAGGTCACGCCAAAAATCTTGCCCGCCACCATTAAGCCATTGATAAAGCTTTTCGCCTTCGCCCGCTCTATAGCTGACTGCTCAAAGTCGACAAAATAATCTCTAAACGAGGCTTGCAGATAGTCTAAGTACTCTTGTTTTCTATCGGCTTGCTTGTTGTCCATAACCCTATACTCCTAATAAATCCATTGTTTGCAAGTCAAAGGTCGAGCATTAACCAGCCTGCGCCGCTGATGTCAATCAGGTAGATGGCGATCCATAAAGTGGCGAAGGCGTTAATGATAATGCTGCTCTAATAAATGCCACAGTGACCGCGGACACCGAGATAGCAACCAAAAACATCGTAAACTCGCGCCCTATCGGCTGTAGCTCTTTACATGCTAGAAACACAGGATTTTCTTTATTTATATTAAGAGCAGCAAGTTCGAGCCGATGTTTCAAATCAAATTATGTATGTTGGCATAATTTATATAGTCCTAGTTAACTACCCTGCTAACACAAATGCGGCGTATTACCCTACCCAAAAAACCAGTAGCAAACGGCGATGGCTGCCAATACACCCGCCAGCTCGGCAAGTAGTGCGCAGCCTACGGCATGGCGGGCACGTTTAATGCCCACGGCACCAAAGTACACTGCCAACACGTAAAAGGTGGTTTCGGTGCTGCCTTGAATGGTGGCTGCTACCAAGGCGGCAAAGCTGTCAACCCCTTGGCTTTGCATGGTTTCAATGAGCATGGCTCGCGCCGCACTGCCCGAGAAAGGTTTAACCAGCGCCGTGGGCAGCGCATCCACAAAGCGGGTGTCCCAGTGCAACCACTCCACCAGCCAGCGAATGCCGTTTAAGCCAAACTCTAATGCGCCGGAGGCGCGTAATACCCCCACCGCACACAGCATGGCAATTAAATACGGCAGCAAGTCTTTGGCGACCTGAAAGCCCTCTTTCGCGCCTTCCACAAAGGTTTCATAAACCGCCACTTTGCGCACCATGCCCAGCAGCATAAAGCTGATAATGATGCCAAATAGCGTCAGATTACCCAGTAACGACGAAAAGCCCGCCAAAGCAGTCGCGCTTAAGGTAGCAAGAAACGCCATAAACAATCCCAGCAGTAAGGCACAGGGTACTAAATAGGCCAGCACCACTGGGTGCCAAATGCGCAGGCGCTGCATAAAAGCCACCGTTAACAGCCCCACTAAACTGGAGGCACTGGTGGCCAAGAGAATGGGCAAGAATACCAAAGTAGGATCGGCGGCGCCCTGCTGTGCGCGATACATAAAAATGCTAACTGGCAACAAAGTGAGCGAAGAGGCATTAAGCACTAAAAACAAGATTTGCGCGTTACTGGCACTGCTGTCGGATGGGTTCAACTCTTGAAGCGAGCGCATGGCTTTCAAGCCAATGGGCGTGGCGGCATTATCTAGCCCTAAGCCGTTGGCGGCAAAGTTGAGGGTAATTAAACCCAGAGCGGGGTGGCCACGGGGAACTTCTGGCATTAATTTGGCAAATAACGGCCCCAGTAATCTAGCTAAGGTGTCGACTAAGCCCGCTTGTTCGGCAATTTTTAAAAAGCCCAGCCAAAGCGTCAGTGTGCCAAACAGCAACAGCATAATCTCCACAGACAATTTGGCCATAGCAAACAGGCTTTCGACCATGGCCGCCCAGATCTCGGGTTCGCCGCCCCACCAGCGCACGACGCCCGCCACTGTGGCCACCAAGAAAAAACTTAGCCATAAGCCGTTTAACATCTACTCTGCTCCTGCCGGGTTAATAATTAATGCCGCTCATTGAGTGCTAATAAGAGTGCGGCTGTGTGGGCATCGGGCTCGCCATCAAAACGCGCGGGTCGGTATTTCATCTGAAATGCCGCCACTACATTGCGGGTTTCTTTATCTAATTTTCCATGCTGCGGCACTTTATAGCCTACCTCGGCCAGCTGAGTTTGAAACCAAGCAAGGGGCGGCAATTGTTTATTAAACATTGCTTGATGCTTGGTCACCAATGTTGGCGATGGCCAGTGAATTAAGCCGGCTTTAGCTAACCGTTGCCACGGGAAAAGCGGGCCCGGATCCAATTTACGCTGCGGTGCTATATCACTGTGCCCGACTATGCGGTCTGCAGTTAAGCTGTTAGCTGCTAAGTTATGGCGTTGCATAATGTCTTTTAATAATACGATTAAGGCGTCAATTTGTGGCTCGCTCCAGGGCTGCCATTGCCTGCCTTTTGGCGTATCAATGTAACCCACATGCACCATTTCAATGCCAATGGAGCTAGCGTTTAACCAAGTACGGCCCTGCCACTGGCTATCGCCCGCGTGCCAAGCGCGTTGGTTTTCATCGACTAACCGATAGATGGTGGCCGCTTGTTTGGCTGTTTCGGGTTCAGAGATTAAGTAATGACTGCTCACTTGGCCTTGGGTTAGTACCTCTAACGAGCGTGACAATTTACTGGCCGTGTAATGCAGCACTATATACTGTACTCGGCTATCTTGGCTCATAGCTTGATAGCTATCATTAAACTTAAGCTCAGCGCAGCCAGTTAACAGCAGCAGCCCACATATCCATATACACCCGCGAAATTTCATGCGTGATCCCTGTCAATTTATAAGCGCCATTCTCTAACTGTACGCTTTTTTAATACCCATTTTTAAAATTGCGGTAGCCGTTTCGTAGTGACGAATTATTTCAGCTGATTACCCTCGACGTAAAGCTGCCGACCTATTTTTTATAATGACGAAGGATACAGGGTTAACTGGGTTATTTCAGCCACAGAGCCGATGCAGTCAGTGCTTAAACACGGTGAAGAAAAGTCCGAATACCCTGTCCATTCATCATGCGCACCATCAGCGTTATTTATCTTGTTAGCCATTCATTGCAGTTTTTCACAGGAGGATTGCGTTTTACTGCCATTTTCTTATACGAATAAGTATGTTGGCATAATATAGATAATCCTCATCCAAACTTGCTCAGTATCGTGCTGAACGCTGATCAGGCTTGAACACATGGCTTAGTTATGATCTATATAAGTACTAACGAGTAACACCGCCTGCTGCCTTTGTTTTATTTGCCCAAACCGGAGCCTAGCTATGTTTCATCGCAAGGGTCACTCAAGAACGCAAACCAAAGCCGAAGAAGCGGCCAACACCATTAGCCACGGCTTAGGACTGATTGCCGCTCTTGTGGGCGCGCCTTTGTTAACTATGCAGGCCGCGCGCATGGGCGACACCTTATTTGTAGTGGGCGCCAGCCTATTCGCCATCACCATTATTTTTATGTATCTCAGCTCTTCTCTTTATCATTTTTTACCGCAAGGCAAAGCCAAACATGCTTTTAGGGTGCTTGAACACTGCGCGATTTTTTTGCTCATTGCCGGTACCTACACCCCTATTCTGCTCGGCGTTTTATATGGCGCTTGGGGCTGGGCCTTGCTGACTGTCGTGTGGGGCATCGCCTTGCTCGGCCTATTTTTAAAAGTATTTGCCCAGCACTTACCCTTGGCGCTCTCTACTGGGCTCTATTTATTAATGGGCTGGATAATAGTCGTAGCGTTAAAACCTCTCATCGCAGCAATGCCGATTGATGGGATCTATTTGCTCGTGGCTGGTGGCGTCAGCTATAGCCTCGGCGTCATCTTTTTTGTGTTTGATGATCGCCTGCCCTTCGGCCACTTCATCTGGCACTTGTGGGTATTGGGCGGCACCACATGTCACTACTTTGCCGTGTACTGGTATGGAGCCTAATGGAAGCCAGCCCCACCTCTGTTAGTTATACGACCATGTGAGACTGCATGATGAAGGTATAGGTGACGCAGAGAACACAGCTTTAGATAAAATAGCGTTATATTCAATAGTGAGGGTGTTTGGATAATTTCATAAGTATACGAATGGAGCCGAATAGATATCTACACTACGCCTCTGTCTGGAGCCGCCTGCTCAAACAAGTAAAGTCTGGGCTTAGTCACGATTGCTACGTATGCTTCACATCTAGTCCACCTCACCCACTTACAGGATGATTTTATGCGCACTCACACTCCTCGTTTATCGCTTGCGATGCTATTAATCGCGTCATTGACAAATGCTGGCTTAGTTCAGGCACAAGACGCGCTTGCTAACCAAGAGGTCACTGACGTTGAGCAGCCTTATGATCAAGATGCTGATGGCGAGCAACGAGCTAAAAAAGCGGGAGAGAATCTGATTGGTCAGCCAGGGCCCAAAGCGGTGTTGACCACTTTAGAGGGAGATGCGTTAGATCTGACCAAGCTTTACGGCCATAAACCGATATACCTCAAATTTTGGGCGACTTGGTGTGTGCCATGTCGCCAACAAATGCCTAGCTTTCAAGCATTTCAAGAAGCTCACGGTGATGAGATTCAGGTGGTAGCAGTTAATACTGGGTTTGCCGATACAGCCAAAGCAGCGGCCGGGTACCGTAAAAAGCTGGGTTTAACCATGCCAGTTGCCGTGGACGACGGCACCTTGGCTAAGGTATTTAATTTACGTGTCACGCCACAACATGTGCTGATAGACCGCAGTGGTCGCATTGCGTACGTGGGCCACAGCGATGATCAGGAATTAAAGGATGCGCTACAAAAACTATTAACAGATGACGGCGAACACCCCGCGCCGGTGCAAGACACAAAGCGGGTATCGGTCGCAGATGATGCATTGAAGCTTGGGGATACCATTACTGGGTTAACCGTGCGCACGCTTGAGGGAAAAACCCTTGATGTAGCACGCACCAATGTCGATAAGCCGTTAGGGCTGGTCTTTTTTGCTACTTGGTGTGAGTCGTATCTTGAGGAAAGTAAACCCGAGACCTCTGTGGCATGCACGCGGGTACGAGAAAACGTGAACAAGCTGAGTCAGCGTGATGATATTGAGTGGCTAGCCGTAGCATCAGGACTGTGGACCGAGCAAGCTGATGTAGACAGCTATCTTGAAACCACGGAAGTAAAAGTGCCTGTGGCGCTAGATACCGACGGCGCCCTGTTTCGTGAATTTGGTATTCAGCAAATTCCCAGTGTGGTATTGATTAATGGCCAGGGTAAATGGAGCCAGTTAATCGGCCCGCAAGACACGAACCTTAATAGCGCAGTCACAACGATATTGGCACCATAATTAGGTCGCTCAGAACTTCAACGAACGTAAATAATCTTGTGTTATACGCGGGGCCAACGGCCCCGCTTCAGGTGTTTAATGCCCAGCCACTAGGCTGTAATCAGAAATAAGGCTTTCCAAAGGGATCTTTAACCCATCAGACAAACTTCTTATCATCCCCAAATTTAACTTACGCCTTCTGTTCAAAACATCAGAGACTCGGCTACGATGGCCAAAAAACGGCACCATATCTTCTTTAGTTAACCCCTGCTGCTCTATGCGAAACTTAATGGCCTCTATTGGGTCAGGTGGGAACACCACAGCTCATCAATGCTATCCATGGCAGCATTGTAGTCTTGCTCTGTGCGTATGGGTGTAATTCTCATTGCGACCTCCGGCTTAACCAATTTTCTTCAGCTCTGTTCTTAACCATGTTCTTAAATCCCGGTGGCATCAATCTTGTCATATTCAGCATTAATGCCAATAAATCTAACTTTGCACCACTGCCGAGGATAATCCAATGGGTATTGGGCGACACCACATGTCACTACTTTGCCGTGTACTGGTATGGAGCTTAATAAAGACCAGCGAGCTCAATGAGCAATGCTGACTAAAGCTTTAGTACGGCGCCTAAACAAGGCGCTTTTTTATGCATGAAGTCAAGCATGTTGGCATAACGAAGCACTAACTAAGCATCACTTACATAACTACGAATGTAACGTGCTAGCCGCTAACCGTATGCTTGCTCCAGTTTTTCAAGCTCTTTAAACAGCCGAATAAACAGGTGTGGATACACTCTGCCCGCCAAGCTCCCCATGCGCACAAAGTCTACATCCAGCAGCGGCATCAAGGTGTCGGCGTTAAGCTCGCCGCGCAAGGCATGCCAACGGTAAATACTAGGTTGGCGCATGAGCTTTAATTTAAGGTTACTTATCTGACCGACTAAATAAACGCCCTTTGCCTCATCAAGCCATAACCCTTTTAATCCAGGTATCGAGCGCAACCAAACTCGTGGATCATAGATAGGTCGGTTAAGAGTAGCGGACAACCATTGCCACCAGAGACCAAACAGATTTTTATCCTTGCCTACGCTAAGCTCAGCACGCTTATTAAAGGCCTTGCGCAGCGGCTCAAAACTCACCTTTTCCAATGCTCCCTGCTCGACCAGCACCTGTTGCCAGTCGAGACACAGCTGCGGCAAATGGGTTAGTAACTTTTGCAACATATGCTCAGACACCGTTTCTCCAGTGATCAACATTTGGCGTAGCACTGCAGGCCTCGGCTTATATTGGTAGTCATGCGGTAAGCGCCAGCTGGCCAAGGGATAGTTTTCTTTGCGCCCAGCCAAGATAGGCGTTATCTCACCGAGCCCTTGCGGCGTTAAAATAGGCGTATGGTGCTGGGGGCTTTGTAGTAACAGCTGTTGCTGGCCTTGTAATAAAATCACCTGCTTTTTTATAAACTTATCGACGTCTGTATTGATCTCTTGCTGCGGGCTATAACCATAAGGCCATTGCTGGAGCAGTGTCGCTAACAACGTTTGGCAGTCTATGTTATGCCGTGCCAATAGCGCATTTAAACGCAACCGCGTTGAGGGATCAGATAAGGTTAAGGGCAACACCTGCGGCCGATCGTCTTGTACAGTGAACAGACAGCCTTCGGCAACCAAGCTAATATCGGCTAGGTGTGCCGCATGCCATGGTAAATAGCCAGAGATGCGGGCACAGGGGTCGCGCATTAATTGCTTAAAATGCAGTTCTTTCACACACACGGCCAATTTAATGGCCAAGCTATTGGCACAGGCTAAAAGATCGGCAAACTGATAGGCGTAATAGTCTTTATGGACCTCGGTTATCTGGTCTTCTTCATCTCGACTAAACCACTGCTCAATATTAATTTTCGCGTCCATTTCATTAGGATTAATGATCAGGTGCTGGACGGCGGCATTGGGCACGGCGTGCATTTTACCCTGCGTAATATGATAAGGATCATCGGGCAAGCCTTTACCTTGATCCAATATCACTAAATAACGCTGCTGGGGTAAAAAACAAATATCATGCAAGTCATTCGTGGGCGCGAGCGGCAGGCGTAGCTCAACCTCAACGCCCTGTTTGGTGAGCAAGGATTGAAAAAAAGGCTGCAGCTTGGCAAAGGGGATCTCTATATTTTCACGTGCATCAATTAAGGTTATTGGAAAGTTAGCAACCGGCAATGAGGCTAAGCGTTGCTGGCCTTCTTTATGGTGCGCCTCATAATGCGTGATGTTCAACTGTTCGGCTTGTAAAACAAAGCCATAGCCAAGAGCCAATTCTGTGAAGGTTTCTACCACTTGTTGAATAACATAACTGCGGCTGGCATTGAGGCCTTTAGGCGAGGTTAAGTCTAAAAAAGGTCGCTGCTGACGGGTGTTTTTGGACTTAACGATTTCTCGGTATAACACCGCCTCTTCTTTACCTTGGCCACAAAACCAGCGCGCAAACCAGCCATCTTGGCCCCGCTCCCATAATCGGCCGCGCCTAGCCTCGCCCACTTTCAGTTTACGTAGCATCACGTTACTAAAGCTAAGCTGCACTTCGGTCGTACATTTATCGCGGCGCTGGCGCACGACTGCGTCTATGTCTATGGTCTCAACACCAGGGTTGGCGCCAGCCCATTCGTCCAGTTTTAATAGCGGCTTGCCCAAGGCGCGATAGCCTTGAGTTTTTCCTGCTTGATGGCCTACGCGGCGCAAGAGCAATTTTAGCCAAATATGATTATGCACAGGGGCATAGCTGACGCGCTCTGGTACCAGCTCGGAGCCGTCATCGGCTTTAATAATGGGTAAGCGGTCTGACTCGTTTTGCAATGCCACATATAAGTAGGGACCACACAAATAATAGGGATAAGAATGGGCCGACAGCTGAGTGTCCAGGCATTCACGCCATTGCCAGAATTTGACACCAGCCATGGTTAATGGATAGCGGTAGACCGGCAGTAAGTCGGCTTTTTCTACCTTAATGCCATCATCTCGATAGGTTAATAACGACGTTTTCAAGACACTCATGACTCTTCCTTAAGTGACGGATTTATATAGGAGGTTGACTGCGGGTTAATATAACTCTGCGCTAAATAACGGTGAGCTAATTCACAAAGACCGTTAAAACCTGAGGTGATGCTATTAGGGTGTTCCGGATGCAAAGCACCGGCCAGCACTAAAATGGGCGCCGTGGCGATATCGGTCGGCGCCAGCGATAAATCTACGCCCTTTAAACTGGCATCGGCCTCTGAGCCCACTAAGTTAATCACCACCAATCGGGCGTTAGGGTCACCGTATTGGCGTAGCTGCTTCACCTTGTCGCTCAAAGCCTGCCAATAGTTATCAACTGACGCGGGTGCGGCTAGCCAAGCTTGAAACTTGGCTTCTGCCTGAGCGAGGGAGTTTAAGCCCCAATATTTAGCATCCACATACAGGGGCGTGCCGCTTAAGTGAAAGTCATACACTTCTAAGGTGTGTTTGTGTAATAGGCCGCTATGAGTCGACAACTGGTTGGCAGCAAACAAGGCGCGAATGCTTTCTTCTCCTATACGCCCTTGTAGGATGCGCTGGCTAAAAGCCGGGTGAAATAAATACTGCTCTTCTAAACCGCTATTTATCTCACCGCTGGTTGCATAACCATGACGTTTGAACCATTGATTAATGGCTTGATGATGATTAACCCAGCGATATAAGGGCGCCAGTCGATAACGACTTGCCTCTGGGCTGGACGATGCCATAAAGCGATTATCTGGCCGTCGCCATACCCCTGTCACCGGATCGGCGCCAGCCGGTAAGATAATACAGGCCCACTCTTTTAAGGTGATGGTTGCACAAGGTAGCCCCAGATCTTGGCCACTAAATTGGCATGCAAGATCGCGACGCAAGGCGGCTCGGCCCAGCGTTTCCCAGGTGCGTTGTAGCGCGGTTACGTCAATAACCTGCTGGTCAGGCTCCCGAGAGCGGCGGATCCGTCCTATTAAATGCTGATCTATCACTTCTTTTATTTGCTGCGCGTCTTGTATTGAACTAAATAACAGTGCCAGTGCCGACTGCGGATCTTGGCGCTCTTGCAAAGCAGCAAACACCCCCTGATTTAAGCAACTCAGCATAGGCTTATGCTGGGCATAGCCGTGGGGATCATCAGCATATTGCTGCAAGGTATCTGCTAGCGTGTTGTGTATGACTACTCGGGTGTGTGCCATAGGTGCCCATACCCGCTCAATACGGCCAACTTGTTGCTGCACGTCTGCGGTGAGATTCAGCACATAATCAAAGGTATTTTTGTAAAATTGATTGTTCAGACGACTAATTTCGCGGGCGTTGCCTTGCATTAAGCTGGCAATAAAGTGCCGATAATCGAACTCACTTAAGTAACTTGCTTGGCGTAACTTTTGTAGTTGGCGAAGATGAAAGCCGGTATCAACCATGGGCGGCTGACCAGGCTGTTGTTGAGGCGGCGAAAAGTAAAAATGGCGACCTTCATACAAATATAAACAGCTTAAATCCTGATCTTGTAGCTGGCCATGGCGCAACATTGGCGTATTAAGATTAATACCGTTGGTGGCCGATGCCACCTGAGTGAGTACCACTACCTTAACGCCACTCGAAAAGGCTTGAGCATAATGTTGAGCAAACATGAGGTCGCGTTGGCTTTGAGCGGTAAGCAAGCACAGGATCAAAGGCTGACCGCTACACCACAGCGGCACAAAGCTGGAAGAATCTAAAAAAGTCTCAAAACCCGCTTGCTCTGCAGCTGGCTTTACACTGAGCACAGATGCTAAGCAGGCTCGACTGGCCTGTGCCGATGGGCACTCCAGCCATTTACGCATGAAGCGAATCGAGTTGGCATAGGCTAAATGCCCAAGATGGTACTCCTCACTGACTGCCGCCAGACAAATAATACGCAGCATGGCATGCAGACTGTGGCTTCGGTATTCAAGGGCAGTCTCTGAGATAGCCGTGTTTAACGTCGCTTGGTTATCATCTTGAAAGAAATCCGCCGGTAATTGCGCTAAGGCTTGCCTAATACATTGGCCGACCGGTGAAGTATGCTCGGTAAAGTCCGTTACCTGCAGCTCAAACTGATTATTACGGCGATCGGCTTTAATATGCTGTAAATGCTGAATTAACTGCTGTTGGGCTGAGTCACTCTCCGCATTAGGTGTGATGGGGATAGGCTGCGGTTCCGGCTTGTCAGACGTAGTACTGGCTAACTGACGCGCTCGGCTAATTTCATGCAAGGCGCCATATACCCATCTCATATCAAAATGTCCCACAGTGCGCGCCAGCATAGCGGTGGCGGATAAGCCAAAGACCAGATTGCGACTGGCCAAGGCAACCAGCAGAGCCTCAGGCGTGGTGGGTATATGGGCGCGCTTCTGCCTAATGCGCAGTTTGTCGATTTGCTCTGTTGCGGGCGTAAATAGCCAGCAACTAAAACCATGTAATTGCGCTTGGGTATGAGGCAAGGTGTTAGTTTTGGCTAATTCAGCCAGTTCTGGCAAGTGAGTATTTGGCGCGTCTCCCATTAGCACCGCCCAACTGAAATGGCGTTGATAATGACCACTTCTATAGTCGTTAACGCCATTAAACAACAAGTGCATAAACTCATTCCGTACACTATTACCTGATCCCAGCTGTGCTTCTATCGGCAGGCGCGCCAATACGGCTAAGGTATGGCGTAACAACTGCTCAAGCTCAGAAAAAAAGTAGCCCGCATTCACGCTATTTGCAGACGGCGTATTGGCTACGAGCAAGCTGTGATCTTGGGGCAGTAAATACGTCGGCTTATCGGTAATGGTGTAATCCGAGTGAAATAAATAACGGCTAATAAACGGGCTATGCTCGTCTTGGATCAAGGCACGGTGCCGAGGGAAGAGAATACCTTGTTCTTTAAGGCGCGCTTGGGTATCCGTGAAATGTTGTTCGAGCTCGTCTAATACTCGATTCAGATGTTCATCTTGGCGATTCGCGGCGCGAAATCTCGGTATGGCGCGCATTCCTTCATCAAGTAACACGCCCAAGCATTGTGGTATCTCTTGGATGCGCTGAGCTTGGCTTAATAACGATAATAATACCGGCTCTTGATACTCGAACTCATCGATAAAAATAACATGGCCGTGAGTTTTTGCATCTGCCATGCGCGCGCGTTGCATACCATCATAAAAGCCGTGATAAAACTTTTGCGTACTCATTATCAATAATGGCTGCTGTTCGTCATGCCAAGCCACGGCAGGCAACAAGCGACGGATCCAAGGGTGAGCACGATATTGATGCCAAGGCGACTGGCTTAGGGTCGTTACACCTAGCTGACGCCGTCGCTTGCCATTAGATTGCTCTTGTTTAGCTGTGGGCTTAAGCTGCGCCATATTTTGTAAAATAGCGGTTTCTAATTGCTTACAGGCCACATTTAAATCGTATTCACACTGCTGCTTTAAGTCGTCCGAGTTTGGCCAGGTCGCCAAGTTTTGTAACTGCAGCGCCAAACGCTTAATAGTACTGCACAGCTCACCTAACTGCGCCACGCTACACCAGGCATTCACCCATAAACCAGCGGCAGTTAACGACGCCAGATGTTGCGACCAGTCACCGTGTGCTAAGTTTGGATCTTCATGCGCATAAGGACGACCTAACACCGCTGCCAACACTTGCTCTTGGCGAGCATAGATCACACTAACGGTAAACCCTTGCGCCTGCACATCGGCGGCCACTTGATGCAGAATATTCCACCTATGGGTAATAAAAACACCTTGTAGCTGGGTTGCCATTAACTCGCTGAGTACCGAGCGATCACCTTTCGGGCTGGGCTCGGTAATGGCCGAGGTCTTACCCAAGCCGGTCGGCCCATTGATGGTGATCAAACCGGCCAGCGCTTGATCGCCATTGCTTACTTGCGCCCGCTTAATTTGTGAATGATAAAACTGCTGATAACTCTTCATAAAAGGAGTCACACCTCACTCATGCAATAGACAGCGGTTCAAAAACATCCAATTGAGTCTAGACATGATTCCTCTATTTGCCAGTCGCTTGGCGCCATACTGTTTAATAAACAAACAAAACCCAGCTTATTCAGAACTTTATGCTGCAAGGTTTCAAAATTCCCCGAGGCTACATTAAAAATAATAGTGATTAAAACTGCAAAACCTCACTTTAACGATATGGTTTACTTGAGGGATAGCACTGTTACACTGCGCGTCTTGCTTTTTATACCTATTGGCGGCCGAGTTGCCAGTAGATGTGCTTCATGCGTGTGGTGAATACACGTATTTTTTGATGAGTGTTAACTATGCCTAATCCCACGCCTAACATGACGACGTTTGCCGAGCTTAATCTGCACCCCAATCTGGTGGCTGCGCTGCCTAACGACTGCCAACTCCCTACTGCGATACAAGCACAAGCCTTGCCCTCCATTATTGATGGCCAAGATGTGTTGGCGTTAGCACCCACCGGCAGCGGCAAGACGCTGGCGTTTGGTCTAGGCCTCTTGCAGCAGTTGTCCGTACAGCTTGCGATGTCGAAAGTTGCCGCGGCACAGCAGGTGCGTGAATTTGAGCGCTTTAGTAACAGCAACTTTAGTAACAACCTTGATTTAGCTAAAGACAGCTTTGATGACGCTGTCGCGCCGCCCTCTTTTAGTCGCGCCTATATGCAGGCGGTGATCATAGTGCCTACCCGTGAGCTGGCCGCACAAATTAGCACCGTATTAACGCCCTTGGCCGCGAGCATGCAGCTTAACGTGGGTACCTTATGCGGTGGTGTAGATCTCGAACAACAAGTGGCTGATTTTAATCAGCTAACGCCACAATTAGTGGTGGCGACTCCGGGTCGCTTATTAGACTTGCTCAAGCAAAAGCTGATCTCGTTAAAAGGCGTGCAGCATTTGGTGTTAGATGAAGCAGATCGCTTGTTAGAAATGGGCTTTTGGCCCGATGTGCAAAAGTTAATGAGTGCCATGCCTGCACTGCAACAGCAGCTGTTGTTTTCGGCAACTTTGCCTAATGAGTTAGCCGAGCAATTGCAGCAGTTATCGCCTAATGCCCATCGTTTTGCCGTGGGTCATCAAAACAGCGTGGTTGCAGGTGTCGCGCAAACTTGTTATTTGGTCAATAAAGGCAGCAAGGCCCAAGCCTTGATAGCACTCCTTAAAGAGCAATTAAGTGGGCTGCAAGTATTGGTGTTTATTAATGCCCGCGACAGTGCAGATAGTTTAAGTAAGCGCCTTAATAAGGCCGGCATAGTGGCGCTGGCGCTACATGGCGAAAAAGATCAAACGGAACGAGATCAGGCCTTATTGGCTTTTAAACAGGGAGATATTAATGTCTTGGTGGCCACCGACTTGTTAGCCCGTGGCATTGATGTAACAGCGCTACCGGTAGTGGTTAATCTGGACTTACCAGAAAGTGCCCCTGTGTATGTGCACCGCGTGGGTCGTACCGCGCGTGCCGGCTTAACAGGCATGGCGATTTCGTTGGTGAGCCATGGCGAAGCTAAGTCTTTGGCGGCCATTCGTGAGTTAACGGGGGAAGCCTTGCCCTTACAGCCATTGGCAGGCTTTGCGGTTACCGATAAGCCGAGTAATGAGCAACACAGCAAACGTCCGCCGCGCGATAAAAAAGCCAACCGCCGTAATATGACTAAACGCACCAAGTAACAGCAGCAAGTTAACACCCCCTTTATTAACTCAAAAATACCGAGCTTAGCCTCGGTATTTTTGGTTCTCGTGTGTGGGCGGGCTAAAGGTGCCAACCTCAGCTGATCTTAATAGCGAGTTTATCTTCGCAGTGCTCGGCTCTAACACAGTTACGTCCCGCTTGCTTTGCCGCATACATGGCCTGATCGGCTCGCTCTACCAAGCTAGAGCGCGTATCACCGCAGCGCCAACTGCTCACCCCTATGCTTAACGTTACAGGGCCCACGTCACCAAAGTCGGCGGACAACACGGCTTGGCGAATGCGCTCGGCTAAGCTTTTACCGTGCTCTAAATGGCAGTGCTGGGCCATAACAATAAACTCCTCGCCGCCCCACCGACCTAAACAGTCGCTGTCACGCAGCGAGCGCGTGATCACTTGAGCTAAATTAATCAACACTCGGTCACCGGCTTCATGGCCATGTTGATCGTTAATCCGTTTGAAGAAATCCACATCCAGCAATAATAAACTTAAAGGTTGCACCGAGTCTGCGGCATGCTGGATGCCCTCGTTTAATGCTTGCTCAATACGATAACGATTCCAGACTCGAGTGAGCGCATCCGTGGTGGCGATATGTTCGAGCTGACGATTAGCATGGGTTAAATTGCCATTAAGATCGCTTATCGACTTAACCAAAATCGACATCGTAATATTCTCGCCGATATCGATGGCCGCTCGTTGTTCTCGTGCTAGCCAAGTCTCGCTTTGATCTTGTATCTGCTGCTGCCAAATCTCAAAGGAACGCTTGGGGGATAATATTCGCTTTCCATGGGCCATAGACGATTCAGCTTCTAAGCGCCCTGCCCATTGATAGTTAATCAATCGTTCAGGGCGAAACAGCAGTAACCAACCGCGCTCGCCGCACATGGGTAGCGCCAGCGGCACGGCCAATAAACCGCAACAGTCGGCCAAATCAGTGTGCGCATCCAATTTAAGATCAACGGCTAATGGATGACTGGCGAGCTGTTGGCTAACCCAAGCACCGCTATGGTGGTGATTGCCATTTAACCAGCTAGCTATCGCTAACAACACGTAGTTGTTAGGTACTCCCCCTTTACTGAAGGCTTGCTGGTTGTACACCAAGGCCACGCCGCAGGCACTAAACAAACTAAGCCAAGCATGGCTTTGCTGTTCTAGCAGGGTCAAGGGATCGTAAAATTTGAGTTGATCTTTTACCAAGAGATCACGACAGTCATGCACCCGTTGTAAATAGGCAGTTTCGGCTTGGGCCTTAAGCAAAAATAACCGTTGAGTCCCCATTTGCACCAAGTTATAAATGGCATCTCGTATCAAGGGAGAGAGGGGTTTAGCGGCCAAACCATGGCAGGCCAATAACCCCCACAGGCCATGTTTGCCTTTAATCGCCATTGATAAAGCAGCTTGTACCCCCATGTTTTGCATATAACTCACATGCTGGGGTGACACGGCTCTCAGCATACCCAATGACATGTCCAGCACAACGTGCTCGGGGCGGCTGCTTATTATGGTAACTGCCGGCGCTTGAACATCGGGTATGCTGCGAATTGGATTAACTAAATACAAGGCGCGCACTTGGGCTGGTATATCCGTGGCCGGAAAAGAATGGCCTAAGTAAGGATCCGCCTGTGGCGTACGACTTTCGGCACTCACGCAACCGTGCCAATCGGCATCAAACCGATACACCATCACGCGGTCATAACCGGCAATAGTGCGCACCGCTTCGGTGAGTAATTGCAATAATTGAGCCTGGGTTTCGGCTTGTGCCAACCGTCCTAACCAATGGTTAACGCTGGGCAGTAGCCGCTGCTCTTCTCTGCAATAGATAGCTTCAATTTCGACCACATAGCCGTTCGCTTGTGGGTAGCCATTCACGTTAAACCGGCAGCGCTTGTCGTTAATAATGCGGTTTATGGTCAAGCTGAAAAGCGTTTGCTCTTGGCTATCATGGTGCTGTAGCAGTTTTTTAATGCATTTATCACCCAGCAACTGGGCGCCATTACGGCTTAATGCCTGTGCAACAGTGACGCCTAATACCTGTTCTATATTGGCACTCACTTGCAAAACGTGGCGTAACTTTTCATCTAAATAAATTAAGCCACCATTGGCCTGAATCGCGCCTGGCGTATGTACAGGCTCGCTTGCACACTGGGCTGCAAGTGCCACTAAATCGGGAGTTAGGTTAGAAGGCACAAGGGTAATTCCAACAAAAAGAGAAGATCGACTTATTAACCGCCAATATCAGTACTACTGGGGGTATTTAAACTCATTAAAAATAACTGAAAAGCCTGTTGTGCAGCCCGCGCCGCCATAGACCATTGCTGCTCAGGGCAATGTTGCTCAGCAAAGAGCTAAAATTGCACCCAGCTATCGCTCAGCGGGCTTTGACCCTCTATGGTGCCACTTTCTGATCCTGAGAATTCTGATCCTGTGAAAAATTCACTCGGGACTTGCCCGGCTACTTGCTCACCTAAACGACGCTGAACATTTCGGGCGATCACTCGGCTACCCAACTTAGCGCCCTCTAATACATACAAAGCCCCGATCAGCTGACCTAAGGTACGAATATTCAGCGTACTGGTCTGAAAAGTACGGGGATGAAGTGGGCAGTCTAGGTTAGTCTCGGGCAAGGCCACATTTAACGCGCCTAAATCTCGCACTAAGGCTGGGCTTCGCAACACCAAAGGATAGGCCAATTGTAACGTATCAAGGCCTGCTTGTACCGCGGCCTCTAGCGCGACTTGCCCGCCATAAAGCCCAGTTAAAGCGGACTGATAATCGCTCAACTGCAATGCCGAGTGCATAAGTGGGGATAACCGCGGATGTTGGTCTAGTTGCTGGTGCTCGCTGCGCGTGGCTTGCTTAAGATAGGCGCCAAGCGCCGCACTGTTTTTCATAATAATACCCGCATCTATAATGCGTTATTATCAAGACAAGCACTCAGCGGTGCAACCGTTAGTTAGCCAGCCATTAGTCAGGAAGTCAAAAAACTGACGACTGAGTGATAACTGTCGATAGTAGAAAGTTATGCACTCAGCCGGCAGTAAACTGATCAGATATTATGAATGCTTAAAGCGCACCACTAGCTCATGTAGGTCGTCAGAGATAACCTTTAAGTGTGTGAGTGACGACGAGGCTTGGCTGGCGCTGTCGGCGCTGGAGTCGGCAAGACCGGAGATATTCACCACCTGACGATTGATCTCTTCCGCCACGTGAGCTTGTTCCTCGACGGCCGCAGCCATTTGGGTCGACATATTCGCAATCTGGCTCACAGACTCGGCAATGCCGGCCAGCATGACGGAGCTTTCTACAACGCGTGCCACGCCAGCATCGGCATTAGCCGCGCCTTGATGCACCACTTTCACCGCATCATCGGCACGCACCGTCAGTTCTTTAATGATCTGGTAAATCTCTTGGGTAGATGCTTGGGTACGCTGGGCCAAATTACGGACTTCATCTGCCACTACCGCAAATCCCCGACCTTGCTCGCCGGCACGCGCCGCTTCAATGGCGGCATTTAATGCCAGCAAATTGGTTTGGTCGGCAATTTGCTCAATAATTTGTGCCGCACGATTAATGTGATCGGTTTGCTCGGCTACGGCCGACACAGACACCCCAATATCAGTCACCGTATTACGTAAGGTCTCAATGGACAGCTTAGTCACCTCGGCAATGGCCGAGCCTTTGATCACCAGCTCATGAGCGGTATCCGCCGCCACAGACGTGTCGCTCACATGGCGCGACACTTCATGAATGGTGCTGCTCATTTGATTCATGGCGGTGGCCACTTGCGCGGTTTCTGACTGCTGACACTCAATTTCGGAGCGCGTATTTTCGGTTAAGCTTAAGCCGGTTTCGGTTTCTTTAGCCACATTGCTGGCGGCATTCTCGATACGACTGATCACGGTGCCTAAATGGGCAATCTCACTTAAGATCGACACTTTTAGTTTACCCACGCCGCCTTTGTCATTGGTGTAACTTTGCACCGCCAATTCATGAGAAAATGCCTTGCTTAATAAACCATTGAGCGAAGTAAGATCCGCCGCGCGAGCACGACTGACCCAGCCGGCGTAAACCACCGCACTCAACGCCAACACAAGGTGCGCCAGCGTATTATTGCCTGACTGCCATAAACCACCCCAGACCAATAGCGCCAGCACTAAAAACAGCTGGTAAGGTGCGACATGGCGCAAAAAATTTAGCACAGAGCCGAAGCTACTCTTGGAGCCTTGACTGGTGCCTTGTTTTTGGAGTTGAGCATAGAGGCGTTGGCTACGTACCACGTCTGCGCGTTTAGGTGCCGAGCGGACCGACTCATAGCCGATAATTTCGCCGTTGTGGGTCATGGGCGTCACATAAGCGTCGACCCAGTAAAAACCGCCATCTTTACAGCGGTTTTTAACCACGCCCATCCAAGGCTTGCCCGCTTTAACGTGCGACCACATCACCGCAAAAGCGGCAGCGGGCATATCGGGGTGGCGTACAATATTGTGCGGTTGGCCCAGCAGCTCCTCGCGAGAAAACCCGCTCATCTCCACGAAAGCATCGTTACATTCGGTAATATTGCCTTGTTTGTCGGTGACTGTGATCAACTTTTGTTCGCCAACAAAAGATTTCTCTCTGTCAGTAACGGGGTGATTATTTCTCATTGAGGGTGCCTTACATAACAGAGGGTATACGCATATTTTATGATACATGCCCAAAACCGTCTCGGTATTGGGACTACTTTTGGTATTTTTGCAGCCTGACGCTTGTTTTTAGGTCGTTTACTTTACGGCCGTATTACAGTAGTTTCACGGCAGTTTTCCACCGTTTTACTACTGTTTGTGTCATGAGCGGCGCTCGCTTTAACCTTCCCTGTTAAGCATTCAGCGACCACGAATGCCCGCTAAAAAAGCAGAAAGAGACTATAAGCAAAACAGCTGACATTCAATGTTTTTATAAGATTTTCATCTTGATACCAGTACTTATTTAGTGTGCGCAACAGTATGATTACAAACAAGCAGCAGAGTTTATTATCATTTGCTTAATTAATAACCTTCAAGGCCTCACATGAACCTGATTTTTTCTCTCACCAATTCCATGGTGCGCTGGCTCAAGGTGTCGCTGCCCCGTCTGCCAAGCCCTAATGGCAAACGCATTGGCACCCAAACACTCCATACCGACACCCTTCAAGTGGCGTGGCAATGTCATGTGCTCACCCATGGCCCTCAGTACGATCCCTACTTTACTGTGATCGCCATGGAGGCACATAGCCGTTATGTGATCTTACTGCCCTTTAGCGTGGCGCCTACTCAGGCAGAGTTTGAGCAGGTATTGTTGGCGCGCTGGGGCAATGAAGCACTGCACTTGGCGGTGGCCAGCGGTGCCATTAATGATGATGAAGTGCCTTATATGGTTGAAGCCTTTACTCATCACCCTTGTCAGTCGCAATGGGTCAGTAATACCGACCTCAGCATTCAGGGGCACATCTCGGATGCGGCCAGCTGGTTGATCAATACCCTCGAGCAAGAAGGCTTGGATTTTTTAGACGATAACCAAAGCTATGCGCTCGGTATGCACATCAATCAGTTAAACAAGAAAATTGGTGGTAGAAGTAGCCCCTCATTTCTCCCTGTGGTGCGCTTGATGGAAGATACCTTGTATCGCTTTGGCGATGGTTTATCTGAGCGTGAGTATCCCAATACTAAAATGGGAAATTTTCCCTGCCCCTATCCAGCGCCACCTCAGGCGGATAACGTTATCCAGCTGGCGGATTATCGACGCTATATAAGGAAGTAGCTGAAGGACAGCCGGAGGCCTTCAGCTTTAAGCTCATTGTTGGGCATAAATAACGGCGCCACGCAGTGGATCCGGCGTTAGGCTCATATCAATCGACCCACTGTTATCGATTTAAGTGTCATCAAATGCTTAAATTACGGGCAATCAACCAAGCCTTAGTACATTAATTACACTTTTTCATGCTTATTGCGCACACAGCTGTCGACCCCTTAGCTGGCTGCAGTATACTGGCGGTAATTTACCAATAGTGATGAGTTTTTGAGTGCACCCACTGAGTCCCGTAGAACTAAATCCGGTCTTCACCCTGCCCGAAATCAGTACCCTAAGCCAGATGCCTACCAAGGCATTCTATAAGCTACAAGACAGAGCAGACTCCGCCTTCGCCACCCTCTCCGCCCTAAAAGCGGTGAATCCCATTTTATTATTGAATGGTTTTGCCGGTGTGGATTACGAAGAGCTGGTACACGACTTGGTCGCTAAGCATGCCAACCATGCCAATTTATTTGATCTCTGCTATGCGGAAAACTTAACGCATCCGCAAAAGCCTATCTGGTTGCGCCTCAAAGCCGGCAGCGGCTTAGTGTTTTGTGAGCTGGTGGGCCAGTTATTAGAATTGTCGTCCCGTCATCTGGATGCAGAACATGTAGTGGCACGTATCTTAAAGAAACAAGATAACGATCCTAAAATTGCCAATTACCTCTCATTATTATCGCAACATGTAGCCGCCGGCGAAGGCTTTAGCCATCCGGTACTGATCAACCTCATGGTGCACCGACACGACGACAGTATGCCGATCGTGCATGCTCGCCAGTTTACGCCCGAGCAATTGTTTGGTGCCGTGCACTTTCAAACCGAGCAAGGCTCCATCTTCAGTCATCATCATCTGCTGGAGCCTGGGCTTATTCATCAAGCCAATGGCGGCTATTTGATCGTGCCTATTGAAGAGCTGCTCGATCAGCCTAATCTGTGGTTTCGTTTAAAAAACGCGTTGGTCACTCGCCAAATTGAGTGGAGCCGTCCTGCCGAAATGGCCGCTTTTTACTTTCAGCCAGAAGCGCCACCCTTGGACATTCATCTGATCTTGGTCGGCGATCGCATGGCGGTAGCCGAGCTGTATATGATGGATCGCGACTTAGATACACTGGCTTTTCTGCGCGCCGACATCTTGCCGGAATGGGACGCCAAAGCAGACTTGCCGACTTATTTAGGCTTCTTGGCACACTTGCAGGCTAAGCATCAGCTGCTGGACTTAGATGCGAGTGCCATTTTGCGTTTGTGCCGTTACAGTAGCCGCTTAACCGATCATCAGCAGCAGCTGAGTTTGGTGGAAGCGCAGTTGGTGGCCATGATGCAACTGAGTGACGTGATTGCTCGGCGCGAGCAAAGCACCATTATCACAGATGCCCACGTGGTCGCCGCTCAGCAAGAGCAAGACTATCGCTTAAGCTACTTGATTGACCAGTCAGAATTAGGCGTACGCGATGGCCAGTATCTGCTGCAGACTCAAGGCAAAGAAGTGGGTCAAATCAATGGGCTGTCGGTGCTGCAAATTGTCGGACACCCTTATGACTTTGGTGAGCCGGTGCGCTTAACTGCCACCATGCACTTAGGCGATGGCGATATCGCAGACATTGAACGCAAAGCCGAGCTCGCCGGCCATATTCACGCCAAAGCCATGATGATTATTCACGGCTACTTATCGAATTTATTTGGCGCCGAGCACCCTTCTCCGTTGTCGGCGACCTTGGTGTTTGAGCAGTCTTATCATGAGATAGACGGCGACAGTGCCTCACTCGCCGGTTTGTGTGCGCTGTTATCTGCCATGGCGAAAGAGCCCATTTATCAACACTTTGCTATAACGGGTGCCGTGGATCAGTTTGGTAATGTACAGCCTGTGGGTGGCGTGAACGAAAAGATTGAAGGCTTTTATCGGCTGTGTAAAATTCAGGGCATCACCGGCCAGCAAGGGATTATTTTTCCTGCCAGTAACCGCCTACAATTGAATTTATCCGATGAAGTGACTGCTGCCGTCAGTGCTGGGCTGTTTCATATTTATCCAGTGGCGCGTGTGGAGCAAGCCATTGAGCTGCTCACCGGCAGCGTGGCGGGTGATGTGGAGCAACCCGATACCTTGTTTGGCCGTATTCGTGACCGACTCGATGAGCTGAATGGTCATGGACTGGAGCGCGGATTTTTACGGCGCTTATTTCGACTTTAGTTTCGAATTTAGTTCCATATTTAGAGTGATCGGACTTGTCTAGCGTACAAGTGTTCGCTAAAGTGGCCGCAATAAAAAGTGGCGGCCATAAAAATGCCGCTCATGAACGAGACACAAATTTATTATCTAGGCCTGTGCCTGAACTTACTGGAATACTGTGACTATGTCTGAAGAACAAATTTCGCAAAAAGATCTGGGTAAACACAGCTTTACTCGTGAAGAATTACTGGCTTGTAGCCAAGGTGAATTATTTGGCCCTGGCAATAGCCAGCTGCCTGCGCCTAACATGCTGATGATGGATCGCATCATGCAGATCAGTGATGATGGCGGCGAACACGGCAAAGGCGAGATCATCGCCGAGTTAGATATTAATCCAGACCTGTGGTTTTTTGGTTGCCACTTCCCCGGTGACCCAGTCATGCCCGGTTGCTTAGGCTTAGACGCCATGTGGCAGTTAGTTGGCTTCTTCTTAGGTTGGAAAGGCGGCCCGGGTAAAGGTCGTGCGCTCGGTGTAGGCGAAGTGAAATTTACCGGTCAAATCTTGCCGACCGCGAAAAAAGTAACTTACAAGATCACCTTGAAGCGTGTGATTTGGCGCAAGCTGATCATGGGCATCGCAGATGGTACCGTATCTGTTGATGGCCGCGTGATCTACGAAGCCAAAGACCTGAAAGTAGGTTTGTTTACCGATACGTCTAAGTTCTAATCTCCGAGTGAAGAGTGAAGAGGCAAAGCTTGTTTTTTCTCTTTACCCTACTCCCTTCACTCTTCACCAGAGCTCGGTATAAGTAACAGCCAAAGGGCCCCGTTATTTGCGGGGCTTTTTTATGGGTTCTTGTTGTGTAGTCTGTACCTAAAGCGCAGGACGACAAACTCAGCCAAAAAAAACGCCTCATGTTTACCATGAGGCGGTTTTGATTTGGTAAGCAGCCTGACCTAGCTTATTAATAAGTCAGGCTGGCGCAACACTATAAAAATTTACGCGTTGGCTTCGGCTTCTAACTCTTCCCAGCGGGCGAAGGCGATTTCAAATTCGCGCTCAAGATCCGCCAATTGCTGTAACGCTTTCTGGGTGACGTCTTCGCTCTTAGCGAAAAAGTCTGGCGCGTTAACGGTCGCTTGTAAGGTTTCGATTTTTTTCTCGAGTTGCTCAAGCTTAGCCGGCAGGCCGTCCAGCTCTTGCTGAATTTTGTACGGCAATTTTTTAGCTTTAGCTTTGCTGTCAGCTTTAGCGGCTGGCTTAGCTTCTGGTTTGTCCTTGGCTTTTTCTGCCACTGGCTTACGATAAGACAGCTGATGCTGCATATCTTGATAACCGCCTACAAACTCGCTGACCTTGCCCTGCCCTTCAAATAACCAGCAATGGGTCGCCGTGTTATCGATAAAGTCACGGTCGTGGCTCACCAGTAATAAAGTGCCTTTATAATCAGCCAGTAACTCTTCTAGCAATTCGAGAGTTTCTACGTCCAAGTCGTTGGTCGGCTCATCGAGTACTAAAAGATTGCTGGGCTTTAAGAATAAACGCGCCAACAATAAGCGGTTTTTCTCACCGCCAGACAAGGCTTTAACTGGCGTGCGTGCGCGCTTTGGCTCAAACAAGAAGTCTTGTAAGTAGCCCAATACGTGGCGGCTGCGGCCATTGACTTCAACTTCTTGCTTACCTTCGGCCAAGTTGTCCATTACCGTGCGCTCAGGATCAAGCTGCTCGCGATATTGGTCAAAGTAGGCCACTTCTAACTTGGTGCCGCACTTTAAGATGCCTGAGTCTGCTTCCAGTTTGCCGAGCAGTAATTTGATCATGGTACTCTTACCACAACCGTTCGGGCCGACCAGTGCAATCTTGTCACCGCGCTGAATAAGGGTGGAGAAATTGTCGAGCAAGAGGTTGTCTTCGTAGGCGAAAGTTAAATTCTCGGCCTCAAACACTATCTTGCCTGAGCGACGCACATCATCCAGCGTCACGTTAACTTTGCCGACCGTTTCACGACGCTCGCTGCGCTCAACGCGCAATTCTTTAAGTGCACGCACACGACCTTCGTTACGGGTACGACGGGCCTTAACACCTTGGCGGATCCAGGCTTCTTCTTGGGCTAAGCGCTTATCGAACAAGGCATTTTGATCCGCTTCTACACGCAGCGCTTCTTCTTTGCTGACCAAATAGTCATCATAATTGCCCGGCCAGCTAGATAACTTACCACGGTCCAAATCCACGATGCGGGTAGCCATCTTACGGATAAAGGCACGGTCGTGACTCACAAATACGATGGCGCCTTTGAAATCCAACAAGAAGGTTTCGAGCCAAGCGATGGCATCGATATCTAAGTGGTTGGTCGGCTCATCGAGTAATAAAATTTCTGGATCGTTAGTCAGCGCGCGGGCCAAGGCCACTTTACGTAACCAACCACCGGATAAATCGTTTAAGCGCGTATCGCCATTCAGTTCTAGCAAGGTCAGACTTTGATTGATTTTAGTATCAAAGCCCCAGCCATCAGAGGCGTCAATTTGCTCTTGCAGACGCATCAGCTCGTTCATGGCTTTATCTGAAAAATCGTGGCCCACCACTTCTAACTGATGATGATATTTTTTTAGTATCTCACCGGTTTCAGCAAGGCCACCGGCCACATAATCAAACACGGTTTGATCGTCATCCACTTGCGGCGGATCTTGCTCGAGGCGGGCAATGTTGATGCCTTGTAATAACTGACGGCGACCGTCATCTAATTGCAATTCGCCGGCGATCACTTTCATCAGTGTCGACTTACCGGCGCCGTTACGGCCAACGATACACACGCGCTCGCCAGCTAAAATATTAAATTCGACGCCATCCAATAACGGCGCATCACCAAACGCTAACTGTGCGTTTTGTAGGGTCAATAAACTCATTAAATCTCTCGATTAAAGGCAATAATGTCGGCGGCCGTAAACGGCCAATCCAGCTCGCGGCCGCTGCTATGCTTGAGTACGGGAATACGCACTCCATAGTCAGCCAACCAACGTTCGTCGTTGATAATATCTTCCAATACCGTGACATTGCTTAAATTTGTTTGCACAAGCAAGTCCCAGGCTTGTTCACACAGATGGCAACCATCCGTGGAAAATAGCGTTAAATTCATGTTATCAGTCATTTTTTCGCAAACAATTATGCCCAGCGGATTTCCCAGCAGTTATGGATATGCGGATTACGGGCAAAGTCTTTCGGCAAGCTATGTTTGCTCACATCGGTGGCGGTTAAACCCAATACCGCCAAACCTGCTAAGTCCATCTTAAATTGACGCTTATTGTTAGAAAAGACAACCAAGCCCTCAGGGCGCAGATGCTTACTTAACAAGCCCAGCAACTCCAGATGATCACGCTGAATATCGAAGTTATCTTCCATGCGCTTGGAGTTAGAGAAGGTCGGTGGATCGACAAATATTAAGTCGTAGCTCTCGCCCGGCTCACGCAACCAGCTTAAACAATCGGCCTGAATAAACTCATGCTCACGACCATTTAAGCCATTCAGCGCCATATTACGCTCGGCCCAACCTAAATAGGTATTGGACATGTCGACCGTGGTGGTGGACTTAGCACCACCCAAGCCTGCATGTACGGTGGCGCTGCCGGTGTAGGCAAACAAGTTTAAGAAATCTTTGCCCTTGGCCAGTGTACCAATGCGCTTGCGGGTCGGTCTGTGATCCAAGAACAAGCCGGTATCTAAGTAGTCATATAAGTTCACCAGCAATTTGGCGTTATGCTCTTGTACTTCTAACCACTGGTCTCGTCTGTCTAACTTTTCATATTGCTCACGCCCGACTTGGCGGGCGCGTACCTTCATGATCAACTTATTAGCCGTGACGCCCGTGACCGCCATGGTGGCTTGCACTAAGTCGTAGAAACGACCGCGCGCCTTGTATTCCGGAATGGTTTTCGGGGCGGCGTATTCTTGGATGACGATGTAATCTTGATAACGGTCGATGGCCGCATTGTATTCTGGTAAGTCAGCGTCATAAAGGCGGTAGCAGTCGATGCTCTCAGACTTGGCCCACTTTTCTAGCAACTTGATATTTTTAGCCAGACGATTAGCAAAGTCTACAGCTAACGGACGCGCGGTTTTGGCATCGGCGGCAATCTGATAATTACGCAGCTCACAGGCCAAGGCGCCGTTAAACAACTTATAGATTTTATCATGACGCAGGCGCAAACAGCTCAGCAACTCAGGGGAGCTGGAAATTAAGCTGACATGCCAGCCTTTAAATTGCTCGCGCAACTTATCGCCCAGTAACTGATGCAAACCTAATAGAGAAGGAAATTCGCTTAAGCGCTCACCGTAGGGCGGGTTAGAAATAACCCAACCAGTCTGCTCGTCAGTTTGTTGAAGATCAAAATGCTGTGGGTCGGCTAATGGATTCACTAAATTCTCCACGCTGGCGAGTCGCACATCGACCAAGTTCGCCACGCCGGCGGCCACGGCGTTGTCGTGAGCGAAGCCCACTACTCGCTTGTCTTGGTCAAAACCAATCAATTGCACCTGCGTATTTTTTAAGCCGCGGGTCGCGCGCACCGTGGCCTCGGCGCTGATCTCTTGCCAGGCGTTTCGGTCGTGGCCGCTCCACGCCATAAAGCCAAAGCGTACCCGCAATAAACCCGGCGCATGATCGGCGGCCATCAGGGCCGCTTCTATAAGTAAGGTGCCCGAGCCACACATGGGGTCGACCAGTGGTGAAACCTTGTCCCAACCGCTGCGCAGCAAAATCGCCACCGCTAAGTTTTCTTTTAACGGCGCCTCGCCTGCCTGCTGGCGGTAACCACGCTGATGCAGGGCGGGGCCTGACAAGTCCAAAGTAATGCTCAGCTCATTATTACGCTTAAGGTGAGCCAAAATTTTAATATCAGGCGCGCGCTTATCGACGTTGGGGCGTTCACCGTGACGCTTGGTTAGGCGATCTACGATGGCGTCTTTAATTTTCAAGCCACCGTATTGGGTATTGGTGATGGCTTCATTGGTGCCCGAAAAGTCTACTGCGAAGGTTTGCCCTGGTTGAATATGATCCTCCCACGCCACGTTTGCCGCACCCAAATACAAGTCCATGTCGGTACGCATGGTGAACTCGGTCAGTTGCAACATAATGCGCGACGCTAAGCGCGACCACATGCAGGCGCGGTACGCGGTAGCCAAGTCACCCTTAAAGCCGATACCGGCCACAGTTTCCTGTAGGTGAGTAGCACCTAACTGAGTAAGTTCATCAAGAAGTAACGATTCCAAGCCTTTAGGGCAGGTAGCAAAAAACGGCAGTAGCATAGTCAGGCTTATCCAAACAAAAGAGGCGAGCATTATACCTCAGAATGGGGCACTACTGTAAAAATTGCCGCGTATCGTACGCATATGAAGCGACTTGCCGTTATATTAGGCAAATAGAATAAAGTTCTGTGCTAGCGCTTGCATTCAGTGAGACAGATCACTAGTATGCACAGCCTGAGGACGCGGGATGGAGCAGCCTGGTAGCTCGTCGGGCTCATAACCCGAAGGTCGTCGGTTCGAATCCGGCTCCCGCAACCAACTCAGTGTAAGAGTATTAAGTACGGTAATGCGTTTAAGTATCGGACGCGGGATGGAGCAGTCTGGTAGCTCGTCGGGCTCATAACCCGAAGGTCGTCGGTTCGAAT
>NZ_JBGQOP010000025.1:0-49713 GCF_052119705.1 Oceanisphaera sp. W20_SRM_FM3
AGGATTAACCCCCAACGCATATGCGCAGCAACTTAATGCTGCTTAAACTGGTGTCTACTTTAGTCGGGCCATTCCATCTGCACACCTCACACCTCACACCTCCGCCGCACTAAAAACCACCTATGCTAAAAAGCGTGTCTATTTAACTATTTTTTTCAGTTTTAGGAGCTAGCATGCAGATCTTGATGGTGATGACCTCTCACGAAAAATTGGGCAACAGTGGCAAAAAAACTGGCCTGTGGCTTGAAGAGTTTGCCGCGCCTTATTACGTATTTAAAGATGCGGGCGCCGATATTACTTTGGCTACGCCCCTTGGTGGTATGCCGCCTATCGATCCTAATAGCGTGGAGCCCGATGCCCTTACTCCCGCCACCGAGCGCTATGCTGCGGATGCCAGTGCCAAGGCACAATTAGCGAATACCTTTGAGCTAAAAGATTTTTCTGCCTTCGAGTTTGATGGGGTATTTTATCCCGGTGGCCACGGGCCCTTGTGGGATTTAGCCGAAGACCCGCATTCCATTAGTTTGATTCAAGCTATGCTGGCCGCTAATAAACCGGTGGCCGCCGTGTGCCACGCCCCGGGCGTGCTGCGTCACGTTAAAACCGCGCAAGGTTTACCTTGGGTGACAGGTAAAAAGGTAACGGGTTTTAGTAACAGCGAAGAAGCAGCGGCAAGGCTCACGGAGATAGTGCCGTTTTTGGTGGAAGACATGCTTAAAGCAAACGGCGGACATTACCATAAAGCCGATGACTGGCAGCCCCATGTTGAAACTGAAGGCTTGCTGATCACCGGGCAAAATCCTGCCTCATCCGCCGCCACCGCCGAAGCACTATTAGCGAAACTTAACAGTACCTGATTACGTATGAACTTCAGCCATGATGCGCGTTGTTTTGGTTTGTTCTTTGTAGCAGCCCGTCTCTTTAATAAAGAGGACTTCGGCTGGCCAGCTTTGCTGGCTGTTACTGAGGTTTAGATTTAGACCAAAACACCAAACCGGGCCTCATATTCTTTACCGAAGATGCGGCACCTCCCTGTAATCTATTGAATTTATTGATACTGAACTCACTGATATATGGCTGAGCTTTGTGGGTAATCAGGTAACAGTAAAACTTAAGTACCCGTTTAATCCCTAATAGGATCGGCACAGGTAATAAAACGGCAGCCCTTAGGCTGCCGTGTTTATGCTGTTGCTATGAAGCTATAAAGGCTTATCTGGATCTGGCATATCTTGATCAGACTTAGCTAGCGCAGATTTAGCCGCAGCTTGGTTCCTAGTCTTAGTGGCTTTGTTTTTGTCTGCAAAGTCTAAGTGCAACTTCACCGGTCGCCATAAACCTTGGCAAGCAAAGCAGCTCCAACCCCAACGTAACCAGCGCAATAGGGCGAAGGCCAGCCACAGTGCCCAACTTAACATCAGCAAGCGATACACCCACAGCGGCAACGATAACACCCAAGCTTGAGGTAAGTTTCCCGCACTGCGGTCTTGATACCAGCGCAGCGTATTAGCATAAGAGCCATGGCCGCTAATCTGCATATTCGGCAAACCTAACAAGCCCTGTTGAATAGCCAAAAATAAAAAGCCTAGCGCCATTAAGCTCAGCAGCACCAAGCCAATTTGTGCCAGATTAAAGGCCGCTCCCGCCGTTTGATGTTGCCAACGACCGCGCAGCCCCAGTGTCAACAACCACGCCACTACCACCAGCGCCATCCATAGCGGCACTTGGCTTAAGCCGATGCCCAATAATAACCAGTGGTGAAAGCGCAGCGGTGTAAAGTGCACGCGGCTCAGGCCAAAGGCCAGCAAGGCGATAATTAGCAGTAAGCTCCAGAACAATACCGCCGGCCCCATGGGCGGACCCGAGGCCCATAATATCCAACGGTCATCGCCTAAGGTGAGCTGAATGTCGTTATTGACGCTGGCGCTATTCAGCACCATGTGGGGCGTGTTAAACAGGGTGGCAATGCCGGGCTGCTGGCGCCAGTTAAGTTGTATCTGTTGCGCGCCGGGCGTTAACGGGAGCAGCAAGCTGTGATCTGCTTGTAGGCGCAGCGCATGGCTTTTACCGTCGATAAGCACGGCTTGCAGCTCTATTTGCTCGGGCAGCTGCACGCTATGCTGGCCGCCTTGGCTGCTACGCAGCTGTAATGTTAAGTCTACATCTACCGCTTTGCGTCCGGCCGTTACGTTTAACTGGCTGCTATCTATGGTCAGGGTTTGCCCCAGCACGCCGGCTGGGCGGCTAATATGCAAGGTTAGCGACTCACCCGGCCAGGGGTGCCACACCGGCAGCCAAGTATTTTGTTCGCTGCCTTGCGCGCTATTGGGTTGGCTCTCCACTAAACCGCTGCTTTCTACGTGCCAGATGGCGCTGCTATCTAGGCGCCACACTTCACTCCAACGAGTAGTCTCGGCGGCGGTAAGCGTTAATTCAGCGGATTTATCTAAGCGCGATTGCCAATGAGCGCTCGTTTGATCCGCCTGCAAGGTAAGCTGCAAGTTACCGTCTTTGACGGTGAGGCCATCCGTGAGCAGCGATTCGCCTTTTAATAACGGCAGGCTCAAGATAATGGGCTCACCTAAAGGAGAAACGCGGCTTACTTGGGTGTCTACCTGCCAGTCTAGCCCCAACTGCACGGTGCGCGTAACTTGCACGAAGTCCGGTTGCGAGCCACTCGCTAACTGAGCCGCTCCCGCTTGGGAGCCTGTCTGTGCTTGGGCGCGACTAAACTGTAGCGGGCTTTTTGGTACGCCATTATCATTGAGCCCGCGCACCGCCCAGCCGTTAGCCATCACTTGTACATAACGGGGCACTAACGGCAGATCCAGCTGTAATTGCTCGCCATACAAGTCACCTTGCAGCTGCAGCTGATGAATCCCCTTACTCAGCGGTACATACAAGACTCCAGCCGCATCACGGCGCAAGGCTGTGGCAGGCTGCCCATCCACTAATACCGCCTTGAGCTGCCAATTAGGCTTAGCATGGGGCAAGGGGATGGCCACCGACGCTTGGGCATGAACTTCCAACTCCATGTTGAGCGGTGGAGCTGTGTTGGTAGCGGTGTTTTCAGGCAGGTTCTCAGACAAGTTATCAGGCACATTATTAGGCTCTTTATCAGGCACTTTATTAGATAAGGTCGGTAAAATGAGGTGCAGCCTAGTGATTTGCGCGCATTCGGGCAGGCAGTCGGCGGGCACCAGTAAACGCGTTTTTAGCTCATTCAGTAATGCTTGGTTAGGTATGTCCGCTTGGGCAGGCGAGGGCAAAGCCAACAGTAAAGGCAGCAATAAGCCGAGGGGTAACAGGGCTGACCATAAGCGCGACTCTTGATAAAAGCCGCGTTGGCGGCTGAGGGTAAAGCCTGCCATGCGCAGCATCAGCAGGCTGAGTAATAGCACTCTTAATAGGCTTAATGCCAGATTCATGGTCGGTGATAACAAGATTAAATTAATTTGTTGCGCCTCCTCTACCGGGCCATTCCAGCTCATGTCTATGCTGTTGGCATGCCACTGTGGCAGTCCGGGGCCGGTTTGTAACTTAGCATTGGGATCGGCTTGATGCAGAGCTCGAACTGGGGTGAGTGATTTGCCAGCCAGGGGTGCCGCTGAGCCTTGGCGGCGCACATGGCTGTCGGTTAAGGATTGCACGGGTGAGGACTCTGATTTTAAAGACTGATGCTCACCATCCCGAACATCGCCCATATCATCCGCTGCCGACATTTCTGCCTCTTGGATAGATGAGTAGTGTTCTAGAGTCTTATTAGGTAAGTGATAACTCACTTCAGCCAGCTGTGGATACATGGCAAGCCTCACTTGTTCGGCCATAAAAGGCAGCGCAATTAACAGCAATACTGCCAAACAAAGACTGCGATACCCGATCATCGCTTTTCTGAGCAAACCGACAGGCAGCACTTTGAGTAAGGCGCTGGCGGCCATTAGATTGAGCCATACCCAGCGCGGCGGGCCAAAGCCTGAGCTTTCGTGCCAGATTAATGCCAGCGTGACTAAAGTGAGCAAACCCCACCAGCCACCCCATAAGCGAAAGGCGGCCACGGCGGCAATTAACACCAAAAACAAATCCAGCAACGTCCACTGAGACAGCCAAGTGTTGGGGGCTTTATCCATGCCAGAGGCGGAAAGTAGGCTCCAGCCGGGCGGCAAATATAGCCGAGTCTGTAAGGAGGCCAGATCCGTATTCCAACCGACCGCCGGCAAACTGCTCACTGAGCCTTGATAACGACTGTCGGCGATAAGTTCTATATTGCCTTGGCGAATTTCCACGCCCTGCAATTCAGAGTCTACTTGCTGAGTAATAAACTGCGGTTGGCCATTTAAGGTTACTTGCCCCAGCTCTAAAGCGGGTTTGGCCTCTAGGCGCCAACCTTGATTGATTTGGCCGCTAAGCCGGTCTTGTACGCTATAGCCAGCGCCATCAAAATCCAGCCACAGCTGGCGCCTTAGCTCAAGTTGATTGGGTTGTGGATCGGGATTACCGCGGCGAATTTCGCGCAACACCATACGCTCGCCTTGGTTTACGCGATAGGCGGGCAGGCGTTGCCAGTCACTGGGTAAATTCGTTTGTTGTGGATCTATCGAACTGAGGTTTTCCACTTCGACTAAGCGCAGCTGCGGTGCGGCTTCAAATACCCACACTTCTTGCTTAGGCCAAGGCGCTTTGATCGTGGGAAGGCTTATCTCATGCACGGCACTGGGGTGGCGACTAATCAGGGTGAGAGTCCAGCGGCCGGGGCGTACCTGTATTCTTAAACGGCCATCGGGCTCTATTTTGGCCGGCAAGGGGCTGTCGAGTTGCAAGGGGATTTGCTTATCCAGCAATACGGGGCCCAGTACTAGCTCGCGCTGCTCACCGGTTACCTCTAGCGTTAGCTGATTGGTCACTTGCAGCGGATTAAGATCGCTTATTTTTCGAAACACCTGCAGCGTGAGTGCATCCGAGGGCGGCGCCGTATCGGGCTGCTCAGTCTGGGACTTTGCCAACCACAGTCGCCCCTTGGCGTCGATATCCAACTCTCGTTTGGCTTGCTTATTAATAGTGAGCGCTAACAAGCCGCTGGCGGGCGGTAACATCAGACTCTTGGGTAGGGAATTCCATTGCCACTGGCCGCGGATCATATATTGGCCGGCGGCGAGTTTAACGCTGAGCCAGCCATTCTTTAAGGCGATAGGCTGCGGCTGACCATTAACGGTTACTTGTTGTGGCCAATGCTGAATATCGCCGGGTAAGGGTACCCAGCTCTCGCTATAAAGTTGCCATTGTTGGCTAAATTGTCCGCCGCGTTCGGTTAAGTCTAAGTTCAGCTGAGTAGGCCAAGCACAGGGCTGATCGTGAGCTTGATTGTATAAAAAAGGGCATAAGCGTTGCGGCTGATCGGCTAATACCCATTCCACCCACGGCTGCAAAGGCTCAGGTATGGGCGTGCTGGCGCGAGCCGAAAGGGCGCTTAAGTTGAGTAATAACAGCGTAAAAAATATCAGGTAACGCATAAGAATCCTTTCTTTGCTTAGCCAAACTCAGGCGGTGTGGTATTAGGGTCTGTTGACCTTTCGAGATGATTTTTACAGCAGTTTGTGGGAGTTTTATACAAGGCAGAGCCTATGACATGTAGTCACTCTCCATAAATAGGCGATAACGCAGTAGAAAGCGTCCACCAGCGCTGCCCTTCGGATTCGGCGAAACGCGTTTTTCTCTTTGTTGAGAGTGTTTTGCTTAGAATGCTGGCTACACCCCTCTCGTCGCGATAAAAACGCGTTTAACTCGAACAAAATTTAACCGCGAAAGGTCAACAGACCCTAGGCCTTAATCGCATCCTAACATGCAGCCCTTAAAACATAGCTGCAGCAGCACAGTGAGGGGGTGACAACTAAGCAGTGCCGTCTAAGCTGGGGCATAAATGCAGGTTTTTTCTGTTAGCGGCTATTACTCAAACAGCATAAAAAAGTAGCGAGATGTGCGCCTCGTTGCAAAATGCTGCAGTAGCGGTTTTTTTATAGTGACTTCTGCTATAAAGTTGCTGAAATATGATTGGATAAGATGGATTTTTACCATCAAAGGATGACTATGAACCAAACACAGCCTTTTTTACTGCGTTTAAGTAATCGCGTTAGCTTAGTAACGCAGATTTTGATCGGTATTATTGCCGGCGTAGCGTTAGCTGTGCTGGCTCCCTCGGCGGCCGAGTCGGTTGGCTTATTGGGTAATCTGTTTGTGAGCGCGCTAAAAGCGGTGGCACCTATCTTAGTCTTTGTGTTGGTGTTGTCTTCTATCGCCAATCATAAAAAAGGTAGCCAAACCAGTATCAGGCCTATTTTGGCTTTGTATCTGATCGGTACCTTTGTGGCGGCGCTGACCGCTGTGGTGATGAGTTTTATCTTTCCCACTACCTTGGTATTAGTCAGCACCGGCATTGAGGCCTCGCCGCCAGAAGGCATAGCCGAAGTATTACACACCCTATTATTCCAAATAGTCGATAACCCAGTGAATGCGCTACTCACAGGTAACTTTATCGGTATTTTGGCCTGGGCCCTTGGTTTGGGCATGGTACTGCGCCACGGTGCCGACTCCAGCAAACATGTGTTTCGCGATATTTCCGATGGCGTGTCCAGCATAGTGCGCTTCGTTATTCGTTTGGCGCCCTTTGGTATCTTTGGTTTGGTAGCCAGCACCATAGCCGCCACCGGCTTTGATGCACTTTGGGGGTATGCGCGGTTATTAGCGGTATTAATCGGCTCCATGTTGATTATTGCGCTGGTGATGAACCCGCTGATCGTTTATTTCAAGATCCGCCGCAATCCGTATCCATTAGTATTTAAGTGCCTGCGCGAAAGTGGCGTCACTGCCTTCTTTACTCGTAGCTCAGCCGCTAATATTCCGGTGAACATGGATTTATGTAAGCGCCTAAACCTGCATGAAGACACCTATTCAGTGTCCATCCCCCTGGGCGCCACCATTAACATGGGGGGTGCGGCCATTACCATTACCGTGCTCACCTTGGCAGCCGTGCATACCTTGGGCATAGAAGTCGACTTAGGCACAGCACTACTATTAAGTGTGATCGCGTCGGTTTCTGCTTGTGGCGCATCCGGCGTAGCCGGTGGCTCCTTGCTGCTGATACCGCTGGCTTGTAGCTTGTTTGGTATTCCTAACGAAATCGCGATGCAGGTGGTGGCGGTAGGCTTTATTATTGGCGTGCTGCAAGACTCGGCAGAAACCGGTTTAAACAGCTCCACCGACGTACTGTTTACCGCCGCCGCTTGTCAGGTAGAAGAAGCGAAAGCTACCGTCTCTAAGGCTGCAGCAAACAAAGCCTAACGCCGTGCGCTAGGTCATTAGCCGTCAGAATAAAGATAAGCCCCGAGTCACCAGACTCGGGGCTTTTTTTAGCTGATCGCTTATGGCCTGTCTCTTAGTCACAAGTCAGTAAAGCACGCAGAGGTCGTGGTTTGCCTTCGTCAACTCGCTTAAGCTGCATCCATGCGGCGCTCGGCAAATGCCGTTGAGCGCCATGGACGGCGCGAGTGTCAACATTGCAGGAGCCTTTGTTGACCATGGCATTTGACGGTTGACTCCGGCAATGCCCACAACCTCTGCCGAAGATACAGAGTCCGTTGATGGTATTAACAGCGAACTCGGATGTATAGAAAGGCAGAGTGCAGCAGCTGAGCCACCTGGGATGGGTTCACGGCGAGTCGGAGGAGCGGTGCGCTTTGCCTGATATCGCCATTAAGCACAACAAAAAGATGTGACTAAGAGACAGGCTTATGGCTTAAAGCTTACCGCTTTGTTTCCTCATATTGCTGGCACAGCGCGATAAAGCGGCGTAATAAAGCCGAATGGTATTTTTGTTTATGCCATACCAGTTTGAGAGTGCGAGATAAGTAAGTGTTCACATTGATGGTCACTAAATGGCCATAGGTCAGCCGATCACTGACCGCTCTTCTAGACACAAACGCCAGCCCTAATCCTTGCTCTGCGGCCTGCATCACCGCCTCTAGGGTATTGAGCTCTAGGGTCTGACCTAGAGTGCCAATTTGCGGCGCCAGCTCGCGATCAAACTGCTCACGATTGCCCGATTGCGGCTCCCGCAATACCCAGTTGTGGTGTGCTAATTGCGCCAACTTGAGCGTTTCTTTCTCGGCCAGTGAGTGATGAGGGTGAGCGATAATTAACATTTCATCTTGTAACCAGTCCTGAGTCACCAAGTTAGGGTGAAAATTTTCCCCTTCAATCAATGCCATATCCAGCTCAAAGCGCAGCAGCATGTCACACAGGTTATGAGTATTAGTAATGCGCACCTTGGCCTGTAATTGCGGTTGTTGCGCCAATAGTTTGGGTAGCAGGTAATTGCCGATGGTTTGGCTGGCACCTAAGCGCAAAGAACCACTGGGCGCGCCTTGCTCATCAAAGAGATGTTCAATATCCGTGATGCGGCTTAACACTTCTTCTGCCAGCGGCTGTAATTGGCGACCTTGATCGTTGAGCTGCAAGCGTGGGTGTACCCGATCGAATACCGGATGGCCGAGCTGGCGCTCCAATTCGGCCAGTGCTTGAGACAGGGCGCCTTTGCTTAAAAACAGCTCTGCTGCCGCCAGCCCTAAGTTGCCGTGGCGGGCAATACTGCTAAACACCTGTAGCTGTTTTAGACTTATCATTTAGAAAAACAAAACGCTTTGTTTAAATCATTTAGATATCGTAAATACTAAGAGTTTTTTATGATGAGAGCCAGTTACCAAGGAGGCTCACATGCTAAATATTGCTCGACATCGTTTTGCCAATGTCCCCACGCCCATGGCGGGGCTGGCGTTAGGCATCGCCAGCCTTGGCTGGGCTTGGGAGAATGTGGGCCTGTTTGCGGGTGGAGCGCAACTGCTGGGCGCTGTTATCGCCGCTGTGTTGCTGCTGATTTTAACCGCTAAATTTGTGCTGCATCCGCAGCTATTAATGCAAGATTTAGCTCACCCTGTGGTTGGCAGCGTAGTGCCGACCTTTGCCATGGCCACCATGGTGGTATCTAAAGCGGTGAGCATGAACGTAAGCGGCCAGTTAGGTAGCGGCTTATGGCTGTTTGCCATCGCTCTGCATCTGGCGTTTTTGGTGACCTTTATTTGGCATCGTCTTAAAGACTTTAAACTACACCACATGGTGCCCAGCTGGTTTGTGCCACCCATTGGTATCATAGTGGCCGATGTAGCCAGCCCGGGTGGCGCATTTGCTCCTTTGGCCCAAGTGCTACTGTGGTTTGGTATCGTTTGCTATGCGGTCATGTTACCCATGATGCTGTATCGCCTGATATTTTGTGCTGAGGTGCCAGACGCCGCCAAACCGACCATCGCCATTATGGCCGCTCCCGCCAGCCTATCTTTAGCGGGTTACTTAACCGTTACCGCCGAGCCAGCACCGGTATTAGTGGCCGTGTTGTTAGGAATTGCCGTGTTAATGACCGCCCTTATTTACTTAGCCTTTATTAAGTTATTACGCTTACCCTTTAGCCCAGGTTACGCCGCCTTTACATTTCCGATGGTAATAGGTGCTACTGCCTTGTTTAAAGTGGCAATATTGGCCGAAAGCTTAGGTTTAGATGCTGCCGCTATTAATCAATTACGTTGGATGGCAGAAGGCGAGTTGGTTATCGCTACCTTGGTAGTCAGCTACGTAGCACTGCGTTTTGCGCTGCACTTTAACCCACTGCGTAAAGCCTTAGCCGAACTGGCTTAATGATATATAAGCGCCGAGCACCAAGCTTAACAAAAGACAGCGTTTTTTCTGCTCGGTGCTTAGCGCTAGGCGCTGTTTTCATTTTCTACATTAGCCTGCTTGCGGGTGGCACGAATAAAAGCCGCGATAAAGAACAGCGTGAGCAGCAACACTATGGTGGGCGCGGGCGCACTGTCGATAAAGAAGGACGCATAAACGCCAAAGAAGGCTCCTACAACGGCTATCACCACCGACAGTATCAACATGGTGCTGAATTTATTGGTGAGCAAGAAGGCAATGGCGCCGGGGGCGATTAGCAGTGAAATCGCCAAGATTAAGCCCACCGACTTTAATGCGGCTACTATGGTCAGTGCGATTAAACACAATAGGCTGTAATGCAGCACATTCACCCGCAAGCCTATGGCTTGCGCATGGGCTGGATCAAAAGCGTGCAGTAAAAAATCCCGCCATTTACTGCCTAAGATCAGCACAGTAATCAGCGCAATAACGCCGGTTTCGATAATATCTGGCCAGCCTACGCCCAACATGTCGCCAAACAGAATATGATCCAGGTGCACATCTGAGTTAATTTTCACATATAACAGCAGCCCTAAGCCGAACATGCCGGAAAACACTATGCCCATGATGGTGTCTTGCTTGATGCGGCTGTTATTTTTTAAAAAACCAATCGACAGCGCGCACAGCATACCGGCAATAAAGGCACCGATAGTAAAAGGTGCGCCCACTATGTAGGCAATCACGACGCCCGGGAATACGGCATGGCTCATGGCATCGCCCATTAACGCCCAGCCTTTAAGCACCAAGAAGCAGGATAAGAGTGCGGTCGGTACCGCAATCAGTACCGAAATAAGCAGCGCATTGGTCATAAAACTAAACTGAAAGGGCGCCAGTAAGGTGTCCATCATGATGCCACCTCCAATGCTTGCGCCGCCCGTTTGCGAGCAGCGAAGTAGCCGTGCTTAGGTGCAAAGAAAAAGGCCAGTAAAAACAATGCTGTTTGTAGCACCACTATGATGCCGCCGGTGGCACCATCGAGAAAATAACTGGCATAAGCGCCAATAAAACTGCTTACCGAGCCGATACTGATGGCGATAATCAGTAACCGAGGAAAGCGGTCTGTGAGCAAGTAAGCTGTTGCCCCCGGCGTGACCACTAAGCAAATTACCAAAAACGCGCCCACGGTTTGCAGCGCCGCTACCGTAGAGGCGGCCAGTAGCGTAAAAAACAGCAGCTTAATTTTGGTGGGATTAATGCCAATGGAGCGGGCGTGGCTTTCATCGAAGAACACCACCAAAATATCTTTCCATTTCACCAGCAAAATCAACAAGGTCACCACGCTTATCAGTACCAGCTGCAAAATATCCATGGGATCTATGGCCAGAATATTGCCCAGCACTATGGTCTTGATGTTCACCGCCGTGGGCTTGAGCGACACCATAAACAAACCCAGCGCGAAGAAGCTGGAAAAAATCAGCCCGATAATCACGTCTTCTTTAAGTTTGCTGCGCTGATTTAAAAACAGCATGGTGCCCGCCGCCAAACCGCCGGCAAAAAACGCACCCAACGAGAACGGCAAACCCAGCATGTAAGCGCCCGCTACCCCCGGTACGATAGAGTGGGACAGGGCATCACCAATCAGCGACCAGCCTTTGAGCATTAAATAGCAGGATAAAAAAGCACAGACGCCGCCGACCAAAGCAGACACCCACATGGCATTAATCATGTATTGGTAGCTAAAGGGCTCAAGCAGTAGGCTCATTATCTTTATCCTCCCACTGGCTCTGCGCTTCTCGGTTATGCACTTGTCCGGCTTTAATAATTAACGGACGTTCGTCATCACTAATAATACCGATGGCGTGCTCGCGGCCGTGGCGATTTTCATTGAGTACGAAGTGGCGCAACACACCGCCAAAGGCCAGCTCTAGGTTGTCTTGAGTAAAGGTGTCTTGGGTAGTGCCGTGGGCCAAAACTGTGCCTTTGATCAAGATAGTGCGATCACAAAACTCCGGCACCGAGCCTAGGTTATGAGTAGACACTAACATTACTCGGCCTTCGGCCCGTAACTCACGGAGCAGGGCGATGATTTGATCTTCGGTTTTTACATCCACGCCAGTAAAAGGCTCATCGAGTAATATAATGCGGCCGTTTTGCGCCAAGGCGCGAGCCAAAAATACTCGCTTCTTTTGGCCGCCCGATAACTCACCGATTTGGCGTTTGCGAAATTCAGTCATGTTCACGCGCGCCAGCGCTTGGCTTACGGCTTCATGATCCACCTTTTTGGCGCGGCGTAACCAGCCCATATGGCCATAACGACCCATTATCACCACGTCTTCTACCAACACCGGAAAATTCCAGTCCACGTCCTCGGCTTGTGGCACATAAGCTACTAGGTTTTGACGCAGTGCCTCATCCACACTCATGCCCAGCACGCTGATCTTGCCTTTAGCTAAACGCACAAAACCCATAATGGCTTTAAATAGCGTGGACTTACCGGAGCCGTTTACGCCTACTAATGCTGTGATGGTGCCGGTGGGAATAGCAAAGCTCGCATCACGCAGCGCCGTATGGCCGTTACGGTAAGTGACGGTTACGTCTTCTACATTAATGCCGGCACCGGCCGTTAGCGTCGTGGCTGCATTCGGTTGCTGATGCCGTTCGCTCATTTTGCTAATCCTTCTTTGATGCCGGTTACTATGGTTTTTGAGGTCACGCTCAGTAAGTCGAGATAAGTCGGCACTGGGCCATCTTCGGCACTTAAGGAGTCAACATACAAGACGCCGCCATAGTGACTACCGGTTTCGCGTGCCACTTGTTTGGCGGGCTTATCAGAAATGGTACTTTCGCTAAATACGGTCGGGATCTGATGTTGACGCATGGTGTCTATCACCTTGCGTACTTGCTGCGGTGTGCCTTGCTGATCCGCATTAATGGGCCATAAAAATAGCTCTTTTAAGCCAAAATCGCGGGCAAGATAAGAGAAAGCGCCTTCGCTGGTCACCAGCCAGCGTTTATCTTCTGGCAGCTCTGTAATTAACTGCTGAATAGGCGCAATTTCTGCTGCAATTTTGGCTTTATAGGCCTCGGCATTGGCCTGATAAATATCCGCATTGTCGGGGTCGTATTTCATAAAGGCATCGCGAATATTATCCACATAGATAATGGCATTTTTCGGTGACATCCACGCATGAGGATTAGGCTTACCCGCATAAGGGCCAGCCACTATGCCCATGGGCGCTATGCCATCAGACACCACCACTTCTGGCATCTGTTTCATATTTTGATAGAACTTCTCAAACCACAGCTCTAAATTCAAACCGTTAGCAAAAATCAGCTGGGCATCATGGGCGCGAATAATATCGCCAGGCGTAGGCTGATAATCGTGGATCTCGGCACCCGGCTTGGTAATCGACTCCACAGTGGCGGCATCACCGGCTACGTTGCGCGCCATGTCGGCGATCACGGTAAAAGTGGTGACGGCCTTAAATTTTTCTGCAGCCTGAACAGAGCCAAGTGTTAACAGCATGGTAAGTGCTAACAATCCGGTGCTTTTTATAAGCGCCCCTGCTTTAATATTTAACATGCTTGCTCCTTAACTGTGCCTACTATGCAAAACCGCAGAGTCAGCCAACGATACCCGTTTATCTTCATTTATAGAGAATTCCAACGCCAGAAAGGCGCTGGTGCGCCCTAAGTATCTATCGATACTAACTATTTCCCTACAATAGGGGAATGTGATCTATATCTCAAATTAACCGTTTTAAGTAGCCTCAATTGGCATAAGCCGTTAATTAAGGAAAGGGCGTTAAACCAAAGCTGGATTTAAGGGCTTGCAGAGTGGTTGCTGAAAGAGGCAAATAACCTCAACAAAGGGCGCAGTTGCGCCCTTTTAGCTAGATAGTTATGTGTGGTGCTAATTTAATAGGCGCCTTCGCTATAGATTAGTTCGTAGCTGTGGCTGTAGATTTCTAAAATATTACCGAACGGGTCTTCCATATAAATCATGCGATAAGGTTTTTCACCTGGGTAGTAGTAGCGCGGTTGTGCCATGCGCCGCTTACCACCGGCGGCGACAATGCGCTCGGCGAGCTCTTCTACGTGGGGATCTTGTACACAGAAGTGAAAGATGCCGGTTTTCCAGTATTCAAAGTTGTTTTCTGGATTGATCTGATTTTTAAACTGAAACAGCTCCACACCCACTCGATCGCCGGTAGACAGATGAGCAATGTTAAAACTGCCCCAACCAGCGCCGAATACTTCGGTGCACATCTCGCCAATGGCGCTGTCATCCTCGGTAATTTCGGTAGGCTGCATAATTAAATACCAGCCCATCACTTCAGTATAAAACTTCACGGCCTGCTCTAGATCCGGTACCGAGATACCGATGTGAGAAAAATTTCTTGGATAAACGGGGTTCATTGCTTGGTCCTTGTAAGATGAAACTGAATACAAGTTACAGGGTGTTGTAAATCATTTAAAATTATCAATTATCATCAAAACAATCATAAATCGTAATGATAAATACCACTTGGTTAACCAGCTTTTGCACCTTGGTTGAAGTAGGGCACTTCACTCGCACCGCCGAACGGCTGCATATTACGCAGTCGGGGGTGAGTCAGCATGTGCGTAATTTAGAACAGCAGCTGGGCGTTGAGTTACTGGTGCGACAGGGAAAGCAGTTCTCGGTTTCGGCGATGGGCGAGAAGCTCTACATCGAGGCGCAAGCCATTCTGTTGGCGCTGTCTAATCTCGAACAAACCGTTAGTGCAGACTCGCCCTATGAAGGACGAGTGCGCATTATGTCGCCGGGCAGTGTGGGGCTTAAGCTGTACCCTAAGTTATTGGCGTTGCAGCAACAGCATCCGAAGCTGATTATTGATTATCGGTTTGCCCCTAATTTAATGGTGGGCAGCGCCATTGCCGAGTCGAGAGTGGATATTGGCTTGATGACGACTCAATCTAGCTTGGCTGATGTGAGCTGCACTGCCATTGCCGAAGAACCGCTGGTGTTAGTGACGCCTGCCACGGTTAATGATCCTGATTGGGATACCTTGCTCGCCCTTGGCTTTATTGATCATCCGGACGGCAGTCATCATGCTAATTTGCTGCTCAGTGCCAATTACCCTGAGTTTCAACATAGTCAGTTATTCCCTAACAAAGGTTTCTCTAACCAAATCGGCTTGATTCTGGAGCCGGTGAGTATGGGGCTTGGCTTTAGCGTATTACCGGCTCATGCAGTAGCAGCATTTGGTAAGCCTGAGGCCATTAATGTGCATTTCTTGGCAAAGCCGGTAAGTGAGACTTTATATTTGGCTTTACTGCGGGGTAAAGTACTGCCAAAGAGCATAGCAACGGTTATTGCTGATGCCAAACGCTGGCTTTAACGTAGCGAGCAGGCCATAAAAAAGGGCGCTGCTGCGCCCTTTTAAGGTGTGATGAATTAGAGATGATGAAGCATACTTAATTTAGTCTAAATCATCTTCACCCACTCGGATCACTAACTTACCGAAGTTCTCGCCTTGTAATAAGCCGATAAAGGCCTGTGGTGCCTTATCTAGGCCTTCCACTATCTGCTCGCGATAATGAATTTTGCCCTCATATAGCCACTGGCTCATGTCTTGAGCAAACTCATTATAACGATGGCCGTAATCATCGAAGATAATAAAACCCTTCACCGTCATGCGCTTGATGAGAATAGTGCCCATTAGTTGACCGAGGCGATCTGGGCCATCCGGCAATGCAGTGGCGTTATATTGAGAAATTAAGCCGCAAACCGGAATACGGGCACCGGTATTCAGCAGCGGCAGTACCGCATCCAGCACCTTGCCGCCCACGTTCTCGTAGTAAACATCGATGCCCTTGGGGCAGGCCTTGGCCAGCTGTTCGGCAAAGTCAGCCGCCTTGTGATCGATACAAGCATCTACGCCCAGCTTATCCAGTGCATAAGCGCATTTTTCTGCGCCACCGGCAATGGCCACCACGCGGCAGCCTTTAAGCTTGCCGATTTGCGCCACCATGGCGCCTACGGCACCGGTGGCGGCGGCCACCACTATGGTTTCGCCAGCCTTGGGTTGGCCGATATCCAGCAGGCCCATATAAGCGGTGAAGCCTGGCATGCCTAATATCCCTAACGCATAGGAGGGCGGTACTTGGGCTGGGTCCAACTTGATTAAGCCCTCACCATTAGACAGCGCATAATCTTGCCAGCCGCTGTAGCTGAGTACCCAGTCGCCGACCTTAAAATCTGGATGCAGACTGGTGTGTACTCGGCTAACGGTGCCGCCAACCATAGGCTCACCAATGGCCACCGGATCCGCGTAAGACTTGGCATCACTCATGCGACCGCGCATATAAGGATCCAAACTTAAAAACACGGTGCGCAGCAGTACTTCGCCGGTTTGCGGCTGCGGGATGTCGGTTGCTTGTAGTGCAAAGTCAGTCACTGTGGGCGCACCGATTGGACGCGAGGCCAAGGTGAGCTGACGATTGGTGTGCCGAGTTTGTTTCATGTTTTCTCCTTCGCTCTATGTTGATTACAGGGCAAATTACAGGCTGGCTAATAGGATTTGGCGGCAATGCTCGGGGGTCACGTCACCGTGCTCACCTAACGCCACCATGCCGTGAGCGGTAAGGCTGTCGATAATGGCGTCTATATGCTCGGCGCCCAAACCATAGTCGCTTAGGCGGGTTTTTACGCCTACCGACTCGAAGAAGGCACGAGTGCGCTCGATGGCGGCCTCGGCTTTTTCATCATCGTTGCCGTCTCGGATATGCCAAACGCGCTCGGCGTATTGCACCAACTTGCCAAGCTTGGTGGCTTTACGCTGGCGCAGCATTTCCGGCAAAATAATGGCCAAGGTTTGGGCGTGATCCAAGCCATGCAAAGCGGTGAGCTCATGGCCCAGCATGTGGGTCGCCCAGTCTTGGGGTACACCGGCACCAATTAAGCCATTAAGCGCCAAGGTTGCGGTCCACATCAAGCTGGCGCGCGTTTGATAATCTTCTGGATTGGCCAAGGCTTTGGGGCCAATTTCAATTAAGGTTTGCAGCAAACCTTCGGCAAATCTATCTTGCACCGGCGCGTTCGCGGGATAAGTTAGATACTGCTCCATCACGTGCATAAATGCATCGACCACGCCGTTGGCAATTTGGTGAGTTGGCAGCGTGTAGGTCTTTACCGGATCCAGAATTGAAAACACCGGATACACATGCTCACTCATAAAGGGCAGTTTAGCGGCCAGCGATTTGCGGGTAATCACCGAGCCTTTGTTCATTTCTGAACCCGTAGCAGGTAGGGTTAATACGCTGCCAAAGGGCAGGGCGGCAGTGATATTCTGGCCGCCTTGTAGCAAAATATCCCAAGCATCACCTTCATACAGTGCGGCTGCCGCCACAAATTTGGTACCGTCAATCACAGAACCTCCACCCACGGCGAGTAAGAATTCAATGTTGTGTTCGCGAACCATAGTGACGGCTTTCATTAAGGTTTCAAAGCTAGGGTTAGGCTCTATGCCACCAAACAGCTGTACTTGGCGATCACCCAAGGCTTTAGTCACTTCATCCAAGGTGCCTGTACTGCGCGCACTTTCGCCACCAAATAACACCAACACTCTGGCCTTGGCCGGTACTAGTTGGTCTAGGTTCGCAATTTTTCCTGCACCAAACTCAATGCGGGTAGGGTTATAAAAGCTAAAGTCTTGCATAAGTTATCCTTAATGGTTGAACTAAATTAGACCGGTCGTCTATTGTCTAGATAAATAAAAAGGGGGTGAAAAAAGCTCGCACCATGGGCGAGCTTATCGCAAAAAAATTATCGAGTGTTAAGCAGCTGGCAAGTCATGTCCATCGCAAGATCCATGTGTTGCTCATCCCTATGTAGCTTGGTTAATAAGCTGGCGCCCAGCCACAACTGATACAAGCTGGTGGCCAAAAATGCCGGCTGCGCACTCTGTAAAGAGCCATCACTCATGGCCGCTTCAATGCAGCGAGTAATGCGCTCGATAACCTTATTAGTGCCGGCTTTTAACGTCAGTCGCATTGGCTCTGATAAATCCGCCACTTCGGCACTTAACTTAACCACCAAGCAGTCGCTGCGACTATTTGGGCCACAATAGCGACGCTGCCATTCCTGCCAGTAGCTCATCAATTGTTGCTGGCCGTTTAATCCAGCCTGACTAAACAGCTGATCGAGTTCGGTCAAATAAAAATCAAAGTAGTCTTCTAGCAGCGCCTCGCCAAACTGCTCCTTCGACTTAAAGTAGTGATAGAAGGAGCCTTTAGGCACGCCAGCCTGTTGTAACAGTGCGCTCAAACCAACCGAACTAAAGCCCTTTGCTGCGAGAACTTCGCGACCGGTATCCAGTAAGTGTTGGCGAGTATCTTGATATTTTGCGTTCATAAAAGGTACTTTAACTATTATTAGACCAGTCGTCTAATGTTTTTTTGTGTGGTTAAAAGTCTGATAATCCGCTAAGCGTGACTGCAGTTCACGTTATGGATGCAGTGCTGAGTATGAAAAAGATTCTTTTGAGGCTAAAAGGCTGTCAGTAAAGGTGGCTATTGTTCAGAGGTGTTGCGGGAAGAAAAATTATTCAGCGCAGTCATAAATGAACTCACGGGCTTACAACCACCAAGAGCACAGCCCTTGGTGGTTGGTCTTCAGCGCTTATGCTCAGCGTTAATCAGTGCTAGTGCTTTTTAGTTTCACCGGCAACTTTGTCCATAATGGCAAAGAATACACCAGACAATACGAAGGTCATGTGAATGATCACTTTCCACATCAGGCTAGCGGCATCAGCATCACTCATCTCGCGAGGTATATCCATAAACGACTTTAACAGGTCAATCGCAGAAATAGCGACTATAGCACCAATCACTTTTAGTTTGAGGCCAGAAAAGTCGATCTTTCCCATCCAGTCGGGGCGGTCTGTATGATTACCCGTATCAATTTTTGAGACGAAAATTTCGTAGCCGCTGAAAATAATAATAAGCAGTAAACTGGCCACTAACGCCATATCGACCAGCGACAATATTCCTACGATAACATCGGCTTCAGAGGCGCTAAAAACATGAGTGGTCATGTGCCAGAGCTCTTGGGTGAACTTGATAAACAGCAATATGATGCCCAGCACTAAACCTAGGTAAAAAGGGGCCAGTATCCAGCGGCTGTTAAAGATAGTTTTTTCCAAGGACTGTTCAACTTTTTTTAGCATGTAGAATTCTTGATGTCATTAGGGCTAGAAATTATAAATTATTCCCTGTTTTTGCGGTAGCAAAAATTTTTTAGCAGAGGATAACTACCCTGTGTCAGAGATAAATCCGTAAATAAGCAGAGGTTTTTACTGAGAGTTTGCAGACTATAAAATGGGTCATCAGCGGTCAGCGATAGGATCTTGGTTTGTTCAGCTCTAAACCCTGCAGCTTGCTTGCACGCCAGAAACCTGTTTTGTAAAGGGCAGAAGGAGCCGAATATATCGCCTATTCGGCTCAAGACGCGAGTATTAACAGACTTTAGTGAGCCAGCCGTGAGTATCGGCCGCTTTGCCCCACTGAATATCGTTTAACGCTTGGCGCAGCGCATTGGTGGTGGGGCCGGCTTCGCCGTTGCCAACGGTATATTCTTGGCCGTCATGGATTAAGGTGCCAACCGAGGTTAATACGGCGGCTGTGCCTGACAAGGCAGCTTCTGCACCTGGCTTTTGTGCACGCTCTAATAATTCGTCTACGCTTAGCGCCCGCTCAGAGACCATCATGCCGCGATCGCGAGCCAAGGTCAGAATGGAATGGCGGGTAATGCCATGCAAAAACGAGCTATCTAAGGATTTAGTAATAATCTCGTTGCCGTCGATTAATAAAAAGTTAGCGGCTCCCGTTTCTTGCACATCATCACCTGGGCAGAATAAGACTTGGTCGGCCTGCACGGATTGACGGGCTTTCAAGATTGGCTGCAAGGCACTGGCGTAGTTGCCGCCACTTTTTACCACACCCATATGCGAAGCGCAGCGGGTTTCGTCGGCTAATAACAAGCGCAATGGCTTGCTGCCGCTAGCGAAGTAATCACCTACCGGCGACAGCAACACATACAGCAGAGACGTATTGCTGGGTGCAGCCGCCTTGCCAATCGAGGCTTCGGTACCGATATGAGTAGGGCGAATATACATGGAGCCGGGAGGGGTGGGCACGTCTGCTGCGTAACGCTCAACGATATCCAGAATCATCAATTTGAGCTGCTCGGCATTGACGGCCGGCAGAGACAGCAATTCGCTGCTTTGGATCAAGCGGGCAATGTTTTGATCCATGCGAAAGATATTGATGGAGCCATCTTCATGTTTAAAGGCTTTTAAGCCTTCAAAACAGGTACTTGAGTAATGCAGCACGTGTGCACCTGGGTGCAAACTGATGCTGTCGCTGTTCACTATTTGCGTGGCGCTCCACTGACCTTGCTCGTAACGAGCTAGGCTCATTTCAGGGGCGAAAACGGTACCAAATGCTGACATGCTGCTGTTCCTGTGCTGAATAATAAATAGTAATTAAGCCGAAAATGAGTTGGTTCGGCTTATATGTTATGAGTTCTACCAGATTAAGTAAGTGGTTACTTACCGATACAAAACGAGCTGAAGATTTTGCCTAGCAGATCATCGGAGGTAAATTCGCCGGTGATCTGGCTAAGCTGTTCTTGGGCTAGGCGTAGCTCTTCGGCCACTAGCTCACCGGCTTTGTAGACCTCAAGCTGCTCTTTGGCCATCAGCAGGTGAAGGTCTGCATTATGCAAGGCGTCTAAGTGGCGACGGCGGGCGCTAAAGCCGCCTTCTAGTCCACCTTGAAAGCCCATGCAGTCTTTTAGATGTTCTTTTAACGCCTCTACACCCAGACCTGTCATGGCGGAAATCGGGTAAACGGGGTGCTCGCCATCACTGATAACGGCTAGCGGCTCGCCGCTTAAGTCTGCCTTGTTGCGGATGACGGTAAGCCCTATGTGGGCGGGCAGGCGATCGATAAAGTCCGGCCAAATATCTTTAGGATGCAGCGCTGCTGTGGTGGTGCCATCCACCATAAACAGGATGCGATCTGCCTGCTCAATCTCAGACCAGGCGCGTTCGATACCGATGCGCTCAACGGCGTCTGTGGCCTCACGCAAGCCGGCGGTGTCGATAATATGCAGTGGCATGCCGTCTAAGTGAATAAACTCGCGTAATACATCGCGAGTAGTGCCGGCGATATCGGTCACTATAGCCGATTCTTTACCAGCCAAGGCGTTGAGCAGGCTGGATTTACCGGCGTTCGGGCGGCCGGCAATCACTACCTTCATGCCTTCACGCATAATGGCGCCTTGGCGGGCTTGGCGTTGTACTTCGCTCAAGCGGTCGATAATGGCATACAGACCGGCGGCAATTTTACCATCCGAGAGAAAATCCACTTCTTCTTCCGGAAAGTCGATGGCGGCTTCCACAAAGATGCGCAGATTAATCAGCGCCTCTACTAAGTCATGTACATGGTTAGAAAACTCACCTTGCAAGGATTGCAGCGCCGAACGGGCGGCTTGCTCGCTGGAGGCTTCGATAAGATCGGCGATGGCCTCGGCTTGGGCTAAGTCTAATTTGTCGTTTAAAAACGCCCGCTCACTGAATTCACCAGCCTTGGCGGGGCGAAGACCGGGCAGTTCTAAAATACGCTTGATCAGCATGTCTAACACTACTGGGCCGCCATGGCCTTGCAGCTCCAGCACGTCTTCGCCGGTAAAGCTATTAGGGCCTTTAAAGAGCAGGGCTATGCCTTGATCTAGCACTTGGCCTTGGGCATCTTTAAAGGGCAGATAGTCGGCGAAACGTACCTTAGGCACCTTGCCGAGCACGGCCTGCGCCACGGCTTCGGCTTGAGCGCCAGAGACGCGGATTATGCCGACGCCGCCGCGGCCGGGGGCGGTGGCTTGGGCCACTATGGTATCAAACGACATCTGTTGTTACTCCACTACACATACAAGGCGATTAGCATTAAAAAGGCGACCCTAGGGTCGCCTTTAGTGTATTGATTTCTGAGGCTAGCAGCCAGTAAACCTAAGCCTTAAGCGTCGGGCTTGCTGCCGTGCAGGCCTTTCTTCTCTAATTGGCGGAAGATATACCACTGCTGAGCTATGGTCACCACGTTACTGACTAACCAGTATAAGGTGAGGCCAGCTGGGAACCACAAGAAGAAGAAGGTAAAGATGATAGGCATAAACTGCATCACTTTCTGCTGCAGCGGATCCGTGACCGTAGTTGGGCTCATCTTCTGAATTAAGAACATGCTGATACCCATCAGAATTGGCAACACAAAGTAAGGGTCGCGTACTGATAAGTCATCAATCCACAGCATGAAAGGCGCATGGCGCAACTCAACAGATTCCATCAATACCCAATACAGAGAGATGAAAATCGGCATCTGGATCAGAATCGGTAAACAACCACCTAAGGGGTTCACCTTCTCTTTCTTATACAGCTCCATCATGCCCTGAGACATCTTCTGGCGATCGTCGCCAAAGCGCTCTTTCAGTGCCGCCAGTTTAGGCTGCAGCATGCGCATCTTAGCCATGGAGGTGTACTGAGCCTTGGTCAGCGGATACATAACACCGCGCACCACGAAGGTGGTCAGAATAATGGCCAAGCCCCAATTCACGGCGAAGCTTTGTAAGAAGTGCAGCAGCTTAAATAATGGCTGAGCAATAAACCACAACCAACCGTAGTCGACGGTTAAGTCCAGGTTCTCGGCGGCAGCTGCCATTTTCTTTTGCAACTTAGGACCTAACCACAGCTCGGCGGTCACGGTTTGTTCGCTGCCTGCCGCTACCGTAGTGGGCTGGGCTTTAAAACCGATAATGGCTTGGCCTTGGTTGTTCAAGCTACGGCTATAGATTTGGTTGCCATCTTCTTTGGGTGCAATCCACGCCGACACAAAATAGTGCTGCAGCATGGCCACCCAGCCATTGGCCGTGGTTAGCGCTAGGTTTGCTTCTTGTACTTTCTTAAAGTCGTACTTGGTGTAACGAGTCTCGACGCTTGAATAAGCAGGGCCACGATAAGCTGAGGCCATCAGCATGTTGCCGCTTTTTTCGTCGACGGCGTTAACGCTTTGCTTTAATTGACCGTACAGCTGAGTCTCTACCGGTTCATTACTGTTATTCGCAATTTGGTAGCTGACGTTAACCACGTGGCTATCACGGGTTAAGGTAAAGGTTTTGGTGAACACCACGCCATTATCATTGGTAAAGGTCAGCGGTACACTCAAGGTGTCTTGGCCTTCGGTTAGGGCGTAGTCTTGTTGCTCGGCTTGATAAATCGGACGACCTTCAGGGTTAGCATCTGGGCCATCGCGACCGATCAGGCCACTTTGCGCAATATTCACGAAATTCTGAGTATTAGTCAGCAACACAAACTTGTTGTCTGAGTCTAATTTGTCGTCGTGTTCGAGTAACTCAGTACCAACTATGTCACCGCCTTGGGTGTCTATGGTCAGCTTGAGCGTGTCTGAAACAACAGTGATCAGGTTACGACTGGCCGGTACTGCAGCATCGGTCGGCACTTCACCTTCGACTTGCACGCTATCGGATGCAGGAATGAAGTTAGCGTCACTTGAGTTGGACTCAGCGGTGGTTTGCGAGCTTTGCTGTGCCACAACGGGCGGATTCTTATGCTCATCCCACTTCTGCCAGACGAGAAAACTCACCAGCAGCAGAGCGATAATCAGTAGATTGCGTTGAGATTCCATAGTTTATTATCTTCGCTTTGTCGGGACCGGATCGTGGCCACTTGGACCTAAAGGATGGCATTTTAATAGACGTTTGGTAGTTAACCAACCGCCTTTTAAAAAACCGTGCAGCCGGATGGCTTCAATGGCGTATTGCGAACAGGTGGGAGTAAAGCGACACCTGGGCCCAAGCAATGGACTGATGACCACTTGGTATAGCCGAAGAATGCCTATGCTGATTCGTTGCAGCGGCGAGAAAGCGTGCGCCATAATCTATCCAGCAGTTCGAACAGCTCGTCGTTGGGTACCTCTCCGATGCCTTTTTTAGCGATCACTACAATATCGACACTGGGCAATTGATGTTGCTTTAAACGAAAGGCTTCGCGAGTAACACGTTTGACCCGATTGCGCCAAACGGCACGTTTTAGTGCTTTTTTAGGTACAGCTAATCCCAGTCTGGGGTGACCTAGTTCGTTTGGTTTGGCAAGAAGTGTGAGATGTGGGGATGCGGCTCGGACAGGGTTGTCGAAGACGTTTTTAAAATGGGCGGGAGTTAACAAACGTAACTCCCGTGTAAAGGCGTGTCTGGCCATTAGGCGCTCAGACGGACACGACCTTTGGCGCGACGAGCGACCAATACTTTACGACCACCAACAGTGGCCTTGCGAGCACGGAAACCGTGGCTGCGTTTACGCTTCAGATTTGAAGGTTGAAAAGTGCGTTTCATAGTAGTTATTACCGCTGTGTCAGTTAGCTATACAGTTTGGCCATGTGCTTGACAGACGCATAAGCATCACCAAGACGGCCCCACCAAAGAGGCCGAATTCTAAACAGTTCTGTTTATAACGTCAATCCATAGCCGTGATTGATGACCTATACGGCTAAGTATTTCTGCTCGTCTAGATCGATCCCAAGATCCTTAATGATCGCGGGGCTGAAATTATACAGAAGCTCAGGGTGTTAGCAACAAAAACAGCTGCTGATAGGTCACTCAATAAGAAGAGAGCAAGGCCATGGTGGTAAAAGCGTCAATGCCGTTAGTGACGGTTCAGACTGCTTAAGTGACAGGTAGCACCTTGCGTAAAAAGGCACGAGTGCGTGGGTCACTGGGATGAGTGAGTATTTGCTCGGGCGGACCTTGTTCGACTACGTGGCCGCCGTCCATAAAGATCACGCGGTCGGCCACTTCACGGGCAAAGCTCATCTCGTGGGTTACCACCACCATGGTTTGATGCGCCAAGGCCAGCTTCTTCATTAAACCTAAGACTTCATCTACCCATTCTGGATCTAGCGCCGAGGTGGGCTCATCAAATAACATCACCTTGGCATGGCTGACCATGGCACGGGCTATACCAATGCGTTGCTGCTGACCTCCGGATAAAGACGAGGGATAGGCGTCTGCTTTATCGGCCAAGCCTATGTCGGCTAACATGGCCAACGCCTCGGCGTGAGCCTCGGCTTTGGTTTTTTTCCAGACAGTGATCAAGCCTTCGGCTATGTTGTCGTGGGCGGTTTTATTGGCAAATAAGGCATAGTTTTGAAACACAAAGGAGGTGCGCTTGCGCAGTTCTATGGCGTCTTTGCTACTGTGTTTAGCCAAGTTGATGGTAAAGCCATCTATGTCTAACTGGCCCACTTCCGGCGTTTCTAATAGATTGAGGCAGCGCAGCAGGGTCGATTTCCCTGTGCCCGAAGGCCCAAGGATCACCACAATTTAACCTTGTTTAATGTCTAGGCTAATGTCGTTGAGTACCGTCTGACCGTTATAAATCTTGGTCAGATTACGCAATTTGATCATGTGGCTCCTAATATGCGGCGTTGAGCCGACGCTCTAATAAACTCTGCAAATAACTGAAAAACAGCACCACACCCCAATAGATAAGCGCCACCGCAATAAAAGACTCGAAAAACTTAAAGCTACTGGCGGCTTCTTTTTGTGCCGAGGACATGATTTCTGCGACACCTAAGGTAAAGGCTAGTGAGGTACTTTTGATCATATCGATAAAGTAGTTCATTAAAGAGGGCGTGGCGATCCGCGCCGCTTGGGGCAAGATAATGCGCCGCATAGCCTGACTTCGGGTCATACCTATGCTGAGTGCCGCTTCCATTTGGTTGTTATCGACCCCGAGAATGGCGGCGCGAATCGATTCGGCCATATAGGCGGAAAAGTGCAGCGTTAAGCCAATCACGGCCGCACTAAAGGCATTGAGGCCGATAAAAATCGGCATAATTTGTGGTAAGCCGTAGTAAAGCAAAAACAGCTGTACCAATAAGGGCGTGCCGCGAAAAAATGAGATAAAGAGTCTGGCCAGAGCATTGAGGCCAAACAGCTTAAAAGTGCGGATCACCGCCAGTACGCCGGCAATAAGCAGTGCGAACACGAAGCCTAATAGCGCCATTTCCATGGTGGTGCCTAAATACCTAAATAAAATAGGAAATAGCGCCAGCGTATAGTCGAAATCAAAGGTCATATTATTTGTTACTTATGTCTGTGCCCAACCAGCGCTCTGAAATCTGCGTTAAGGTGCCGTCAGCACGCATTTCAGCTAATGCCTTATCGACCTCGGCTAACAAGGCGTCTTGCTTAGCCGTTTTCAAGAACGGAAAGGCGTTTTCTAGGGTATCGAAGGGCTTACCGGCTAATTGCAGCGCGAGTCCTGATTCTTTGATCAATTGCGCCGATCCTACTCTGTCCATCACGAAGGCATCGGTGCGGCCCAAGACCACATCTTGCTCTAGGTTAGTTTCGTAGGTGATGATATTAATTTCGTGATTAGTATCTTGCTGGCGTAGCAATTGTTCGAAGTTAGAGCCTAAGTTAACGGCGACTTTTTTGCCTTTGAGATCGTCCAAGCCTTGAATACTGTCATTGCCTTTGCGCACCACAATTTGTGCGCCGTCATACACATAAGGGGTAGAAAAGTTATATTTTTCTAGTCGCTCAGGCGTAATAGTGATCTGGTTGGCTATGGTGTCGATGCGGCCCGTTTCCAGCATGCCAAACAGGCCAGAGAAGCTAGAGGTAACAAATTCCACATCTTTGCCTAGACGCTTGGCTATCTCGTTCCACACGTCCACTTCAAAGCCTTGTAGCTTATCGAGTTTGACGAAGGTGAAGGGATAATAACTGCCAGACATACCCACCTTTACCGCATCGTCGGCCAAGGCGGGGGTCAGTAATAGTGCAGATAAAGTCAGGGCGCTCCCCAATTGCTTAATAGATTTCAACATTAGGTTTCTCCTCGCGGTGCATCTAGTACCGCCAAGGGCAGTGCCAGTCGCAGTTATGGTAAGCACAGCATAAGGGATGCAAGCTGTATTATGCCAGTCCGGATTAATAAGTGAGCAATAGGTTTGGAGAGGGCAGCTCAATAGAGATTGGGTATGAAAACAGCCGAGGCTAAATAGTAGAGTGAGGTGAGCGGGAACTAACAATAAACAGGTGCCCGAGCGGGCACCTGTAATAGGCTTATTCAGTCAGGCTGAAGGTGCCTTTCATAATGCCGATGTGGCCTGGGAACGAACAGAAGAAGCTGTAATCGTCGCCCGCTTTCAGATCAGCTGTGCTGAACTTGATAGTGTCGCTTTCGCCGCCACCGATCAGTTTAGTATGCGCAATCACACGCTCGTCATCGACTTTGATATAGTCGTTATCGGCGCCTGCTGCCATGCCGTCTGTGGCAATGGCTTGCATGTCATCGGTCTTACTCAGTACCACGTTGTGACCCATGGCCGCTTTTGGCATTGCGCCCGTGTGGTGCAAGGTCAAGGTTACTTCTTCACAGGTAGCAGGAACGCTTAGCTCTGTCTGGTCAAACTGCATGGCATCGTTGCTGTTGATTTCAATGGTACAGTCATCAGCCGCAAAAGCAGGCATAGCAGCGGTTGCTGACATTAATACCAGGCCGGCTAAATAATGTGTCTTTTTCATGCTTTCTCCTTAACGTCTACAGGGCTACTAGTCGCAGCACTATCACAGCACCATCACCGTTCTCGGGGCGGCTAGTTCACATAACCCTAACATATATTTTATTAATGAATAGTGGTTATAAAAAGTACAGCGACAATTATGCATATTGCCCAAGCCAAAAACATGATCCAGGTCTCATTTTTGGATCAAGTGGCAGATTCACTTGTGGGTAGCTTGTTTATAACGATAGGGATCCTGTGTATGAATAATAAGTTATGCACAGATGTCAAGGATCATATTTTAGTGGATCGACACGATCCGGCTAGAGATCCTGCCCTTGGCTCAGTAGAATAACGTCCCCTTGTATTTATCCCTTAGTTCCAGGAGTTTTGATGAGCGCTACGCTTTGGCAGCAGTGTCTTAACCGGCTACAAGATGAATTGCCCTCGGCAGAATTCAGTATGTGGATCCGGCCGCTGCAAGCGGAATCAGACGAGAATACCTTGACCTTGTCTGCGCCGAACCGTTTCGTACTGGATTGGGTACGGGATAAATATTTATTACGCATCAATAGTCTGCTCAGTGAATTCTGCGGCAGTAATTGTCCGCAGATGAAGTTTGAGGTGGGCAAGAAACGCCCCCCAGTTAATCTGATGGCAAATCAAGACAGCCAACCGGCAAGTACCGCCAGCCAGCCTAATAATAAAAAGGCGGCAACCACACAACTGGCTCCTTCTTGGGTTGAGCGAGCAGAAGATAAGCCTGAGCTGATTTATAAGAGTAACGTCAATGCTAATTACACCTTCGACAACTTCGTCGAAGGTAAGTCAAACCAGTTGGCGCGGGCGGCAGCGCAGCAAGTGGCTGAGAATCCGGGTGGCGCTTATAACCCGCTGTTTTTATATGGCGGCACTGGCTTGGGTAAGACTCACCTGTTGCACGCCGTGGCCAACGGCATACGAGCACGCAAGGCCGATGCTAAAGTCATTTACATGCACTCAGAGCGCTTTGTGCAAGACATGGTTAAGGCACTGCAAAATAATGCCATCGAAGAATTTAAACGCTATTACCGCAGCGTTGATGCCTTGCTAATCGATGATATTCAGTTTTTTGCCAATAAAGAGCGTTCCCAAGAAGAGTTCTTTCATACTTTTAACGCGCTGTTAGAAGGTAATCAGCAAATTATTTTGACCTCAGACCGTTATCCAAAAGAGATAGTGGGCGTAGAAGACAGGTTAAAATCGCGCTTCGGTTGGGGCTTAACGGTGGCCATAGAGCCGCCAGAGCTAGAAACTCGAGTGGCGATTTTGATGCGCAAAGCCGACGAAAATAAAATGCGCCTGCCTCACGAGGTGGCCTTTTTTATCGCCAAGCGGTTGCGTTCTAACGTACGTGAATTGGAAGGGGCATTGAACCGAGTGATGGCCAACGCCAATTTTACTGGTCGTGCCATTAATATCGATTTTGTGCGTGAAGCGCTGCGTGATTTATTGGCGCTGCAAGAAAAGCTGGTGACTATGGATAATATCCAGAAAACCGTGGCCGAATATTATAAAATAAAGCTGTCTGATATCTTATCTAAGCGTCGTTCACGCTCGGTAGCGCGTCCTCGCCAAGTGGCCATGGCCTTGGCTAAAGAGTTAACCAACCACTCGTTACCCGAGATTGGTGACGCTTTTGGTGGCCGCGACCATACCACTGTGCTGCACGCTTGTCGAAAAATCGCCCAGCTGCGCGAAGAAAGTCATGATATAAAGGAAGATTATTCTAATCTTATCCGCACCTTGTCTTCCTAAATCGGAGAGCCCCATGCAGTTTACTATTAGCCGCGAAGCCCTATTGCGCCCCTTGCAACTGGTGTCCAGCGCCTTGGGTGGCCGACCTAATTTGCCCATTCTCAACAATATCTTGCTCAGCGTCAGCGAAAACGCCTTATTGATGACCGGCACAGATACCGAAGTGGAAATGATCGCTCGCGTTGAATTGCAAGGTAACGCCACCGACGGTCGCATCACGGTACCGGCGCGTAAGATGTTAGATTTGTGCCGTGGTCTACCCGATGGTGCCGAGCTGAAGTTTAGCCAAGAAGGTGAGCGCTTGATCTTACGCTCTGGGCGCAGCCGTTTTAATTTAGCGACGCTTTCCGCCGAAGACTTTCCCAATATCGAAGAGTGGAGCTCTGAGCTGGAATTCGACATTAATCAGCTGGCACTGAAGAAGCTGATTGAGTCGACGCAGTTTTCGATGGCCATTCAAGATGTGCGTTATTACTTAAACGGCATGTTGTTTGAAACCGACGGTCAGTTACTGCGCACAGTGGCCACCGACGGTCACCGTTTGGCGACCTGCCAGCGCGAACTACTCTCAGAGTCGTTGCCGGCGCAACAAGTGATAGTGCCGCGTAAGGGCGTGCTTGAACTGGTAAAATTGTTAGAGCATGACGACCAAGACGTGCGCCTACAAATTGGTAAAAATAATATTCGCGCTGTCACGCCGGGCTTTACCTTTACCTCTAAGCTGGTCGACGGTCGCTTTCCGGACTACAGACGTGTGTTGCCGCGCGAATGCGATAAAACGCTGATCTGTGGCCGTGAAGAATTGCGCCAAGCATTTTCGCGGGCGGCGATTTTATCGAATGAGAAATTCCGTGGCGTGCGCTTAAACATGCAGCATCAAGTACTGAAGATTACCGCCAATAACCCAGAGCAAGAAGAGGCCGAGGAAGTATTGGACGTAGATTATCAGGGCACGGATCTCGAAATCGGTTTTAACGTGTCTTATGTGCTCGATGTGCTGGGCACCCTCAAGTCTGATAAAGTAAAAATCAGCCTGAAAGACGCCAGCAGCAGTGGTTTGATTGAGGCCGAAGACAGCGGAGATGCGTTGTACGTCGTGATGCCGATGCGACTCTAAGCATGGCCTTGCTTAATCTGCAGCTAAAAGACTTTCGTAATATTGCCCACGGCCGGTTAATTCCGGCCGCGGGCATTAATGTGCTGATTGGACCTAATGGCAGTGGCAAGACCAGTATTTTGGAAGCTATTCACTATTTAGGGGTGGGCCGCTCGTTTCGCACCCACTTAACGGGGCGCGTGATCCACCAAGGTGAAACGGCCTTTACCTTGTTCGCACGTATTGCTCAGGGTGACGACGATAGTTTACCGATTGGTTTAAGCAAAAACCGCGGTGGCGACACCCGACTTAAGGTAGGCGGACGAGTGGCAGAGCGTTTATCGGATCTCGCCCACATATTGCCCATTCAGTTGATCCACCCAGAAGGGTATAATCTGCTAACCGGCGGGCCGAAACTGCGCCGCGCTTATCTGGATTGGGGGTTATTTTACTCTAACGCCCGCTTTTTTAGCGTCTGGGGCCAGTATCGACGCTTATTAAAACAGCGCAATGCGCTATTACGCCGTCAGCGCCCGAGCAGCGAATTACGCTTTTGGGATCAGCAGTTAGTGGCCACGGCCGAAGACTTGAGTCTATTCAGGCAGCAATATGCAGCGGCCATAGAGCCGGTAATCCGTGAGATTGCGCGCGATTTTCTGCCTGAATACGATTTTAGCTTTGATTTTTTTCGCGGTTGGGATCGGCAAGTCGAGCTGGCCCAAGTGTTAGAGCAGGGTTTGGAGCGAGATCTTGGCTTAGGGTATACCCATTCTGGGCCTCATAAAGCCGAAATCCGCATCAAGGCGCGCGGCATGCCGGTGCAAGATTTATTGTCCCGGGGCCAGCTTAAGTTGCTGGTGTGCGCCATGCGCTTGGCCCAAGGCCGGTACCTGAAAACCGAATCCAATCAGGATTGTATTTTTTTAATCGACGACTTTGCGTCTGAGCTGGATGAACACAAGCGGGCCTTACTGGCACACCGACTCAATGACTTGGGTGCCCAAGTGTTTGTGTCCGCCATCGATGTGTCACAGCTCAGTCAAATGATCACACGGGATAACAGCAAGCTGTTTCATGTGAAACAGGGTGAAATCACCGAACACCAGGAGTGCGAGTAAGCCAATGAGTGAACACACTTACGACTCTTCGAGTATTAAGGTATTAAAAGGTCTGGATGCAGTCCGTAAACGTCCGGGTATGTATATCGGCGACACCGACGATGGCTCCGGCCTCCACCACATGGTGTTTGAGGTGGTGGATAACTCGATAGATGAGTCCTTAGCCGGTCACTGTAAAGATATAGTGGTCATCATTCACGGTGACGGTTCAGTGTCCGTATCCGATGACGGTCGCGGCATTCCGGTGGGCATTCACGAAGAAGAAGGCCGCTCCGCCGCCGAAGTTATCATGACAGTACTGCATGCGGGCGGTAAGTTCGACGATAACTCCTATAAAGTCTCCGGTGGTTTGCACGGCGTAGGTGTGTCGGTAGTAAACGCGCTGTCAGAGAAATTACAGCTGACCATTTGGCGTGACGGTAAGGTGCATGAGCAGACTTATCGCCACGGTGTGCCACAAGCGCCGTTAGCGATTGTGGGCGATACGCCAAAAAACGGTACCTTGATCCGTTTTTGGCCCAGCCACGACACCTTTACCAATACCGAATTTCACTTTGAAATTTTAGCTAAGCGCTTACGTGAACTGTCGTTCCTCAACTCGGGTATCTCGATTAAGTTGACCGATGAGCAGACCGATAAAGAGGCGCATTTTGAGTATGAAGGCGGCATCAGTGCCTTCGTAGAATACTTGAATCAGAACAAAACCCCGATCCACCCAAAAGCGTTTCACTTTGTCAGTGAAGAAGAAGGCGGCATTACGGTGGAAGTGGCGATGCAGTGGAATGACTCTTACCAAGAGAACGTATTCTGCTTTACCAACAACATTCCTCAGCGTGATGGTGGCGCCCACTTGGCCGGCTTTAGAGGTGCGTTAACCCGTACTTTAAATAGCTTTATGGACAAGGAAGGCTACAGCAAGAAAGCGAAAACTTCCGCCTCTGGCGACGATGCCCGTGAAGGCTTAACGGCGGTGATTTCGGTGAAAGTGCCGGATCCTAAGTTCTCCTCACAAACTAAAGACAAGTTAGTGTCTTCAGAGGTGAGAACCGCAGTTGAGCAAGCCATGAACGAGCGCTTTAACGAGTATTTGCTGGAAAACCCCGGCGACGCTAAAATCGTCGTTACCAAGATTATTGACGCGGCTCGTGCCCGTGAAGCGGCCCGTAAAGCTCGTGATATGACCCGTCGTAAAGGCGCACTGGATTTGGCCGGTTTACCGGGCAAATTGGCAGATTGCCAAGAAAAAGACCCAGCACTCTCTGAACTTTACATAGTGGAGGGTGATTCGGCCGGTGGTTCTGCCAAGCAAGGCCGTAACCGTAAAAATCAGGCTATTTTGCCGCTGAAGGGTAAGATCCTTAACGTCGAAAAAGCCCGCTTCGATAAGATGTTGTCTTCGCAAGAAGTGGCGACCTTAATCACCGCTTTAGGCTGTGGTATTGGTCGTGACGAATACAATCCAGATAAGCTGCGTTATCACTACATCATTATCATGACCGATGCGGACGTGGATGGTGCGCATATTCGTACTCTGTTGCTGACCTTCTTTTATCGTCAGATGCCAGAAATCGTCGAGCGCGGCTACATCTATATTGCTCAACCGCCTTTGTATAAGGTGAAAAAAGGCAAGCATGAGCAGTATCTGAAAGACGAAGACGCCATGCTAGAATTCCAGACCAATATGGCTCTGGATGGCGCTAGCCTGCACGTTAACGAGTCGGCTCCGGCCATTGGTGGCGAGCATCTTGAAAAGCTGGTGAAGAACTTCCGTAAAGTGGAAATTCTCATCGAGCGCTTAGCGCGTCGCGCACCTGTTATAGTGTTGAATGAACTGATTTATCAGCCGGCATTGACCATAGAAGCCTTGAGTGACGAAGCTCAAGTGGCCGCTTGGGTGAATAACATCAATAAGTCGTTAATCGTCGATAACACCCACGGTGCCGAATATATACTGGAGTATGAATACTTCGATGAGCGCAGCTGTTACCTACCTAAGGTAAAAGTGCGCCAGCACGGTATAGACCGTGAGTTCCCCATCAGCTACGACTTCTTCGCCTCTGGCGAATATCGCAGCATAGTCGAGTTGGGCGAAGGCATTGCCAACTTGATGGAAGAGGGGGCCTACGTGAAGCGCGGTGAAAAGATCAAGCAAGTGGACACTTTTGCCGAAGGTCTTGAATGGTTGATGCAAGAAAGTAAGCGCGGTCTCTATGTGCAACGCTATAAAGGCTTGGGCGAGATGAACCCAGATCAGCTGTGGGAAACCACCATGGATCCGGACTCGCGCCGCATGTTGCAGGTGAAAATTGAGGATGCCATTGCCGCGGACCAGCTGTTCTCGACCCTAATGGGTGACCACGTTGAACCCCGCCGTGAGTTCATCGAAGCCAACGCCTTGCGTGTAGCTAATCTAGATATTTAACAGCAGGATATTTAACGGAAGGATATTTAATTAAGAGTATCTAGTTAAGGTATTCAGTCAGTGAACCATAATAAACTTCAAAAGCAGCCTTAAGGCTGCTTTTTTATGTGTTCTGAGTACCCGTTTTTAACTGGGCTGGTACACTGGCCCGAGAGTCATATTCAAGATTCATATTAAGGACAGCATGATGAGTAATGATAAACGTCGCCAGTATTCCAGTCAGGTCGTAGATGGACCTACCAAGGCACCGGCCCGCGCCATGTTGCGCGCCGTGGGTTTTACCGACGAAGACTTCAAAAAATCGCAGGTGGGAATAGCTTCCACTTGGAGTAATCTCACCCCTTGTAATATGCACATCGACAAGCTGGCGGTAGAAGCCGGCGTGGGTGCGGATGCGGCGGGTGGCAAGAGCATTATCTTTAATACCATTACCATTTCCGATGGCATTGCCAATGGCACTATCGGTATGAAGTATTCTTTGGTGTCGCGGGAAGTGATTGCCGACTCCATTGAAACCGTAGCCGGTTGTGAAGGCTTCGATGGCATAGTGGCTATCGGCGGCTGTGATAAGAATATGCCTGGTTGCATTATCGGCATGGCGCGCCTTAATCGCCCTTCAGTGTTCGTTTATGGCGGCACCATAGCGCCGGGTGCTAATCACACCGATATTATCTCGGTATTTGAGGCGGTCGGCGCTCACGCCAAGGGCGATATGTCGCTGATTGATGTGAAGCAAATCGAAGACACTGCCATTCCGGGCCCGGGTGCCTGTGGCGGCATGTATACCGCCAATACTATGGCCTCGGCCATCGAAGCCATGGGCATGAGCTTGCCCAATAGCTCGGCGCAAAACGCCGTCTCTAATAATAAGATGCAAGACTGTCGTGAAGCGGGTGCGGCTGTATTGCATCTGTTAGAGCATGACATTAAGCCGTCAGACATTATGACCAAAGAGGCGTTTGAGAATGCCATTACGGTGGTGATTGCACTCGGCGGCTCCACCAATGCGGTATTGCATCTGTTGGCCATGGCGCACGCCATTAATGTAGAGCTGAGTCTGGAAGATTTCGTGCGCATCGGTGAGCGCGTGCCGGTATTGGCCGACTTGCGCCCCAGCGGCCATTACATGATGTCTGAGTTAGTGGCGATTGGCGGCATACAGCCGATGATGAAAATCTTACTGGATGCCGGTTTACTGCACGGCGATTGCTTAACCGTAACCGGCAAGACCATGGCGGAAAACTTAAAAGACGTCACACCATACCCTACCGGCCAAACCATTATTCGCCCCTTGGATAATCCGATTAAGAAAGACAGCCACTTACGGGTATTGTTTGGCAACTTAGCACCAGAAGGCTCGGTGGCCAAAATTACCGGTAAAGAAGGCTTGGCTTTCACCGGTCCGGCCCGCGTATTTGGTTCAGAAGAAGAGACCTTAGAGCGTATTTTGGACGGCACAGTGCAAGCGGGTGATGTATTAGTGATCCGCTACGAAGGTCCGAAAGGCGGCCCTGGCATGCGTGAAATGCTCAGCCCCACTTCAGCCATTATGGGCAAGGGTCTTGGCCAAGATGTGGCGCTGATCACCGACGGTCGCTTCTCTGGCGGCAGCCACGGTTTCGTAGTGGGCCATATTTCGCCCGAAGCCCAGCAGGGCGGCCCCTTGGCAATTGTGGAAGATGGCGACATTATTACTATCGATGCACAAACCAATAAGCTGGAAGTGCAGCTGACCGATGCAGAGATCGCCGCGCGCTTAGCCAAGTGGCAAGCGCCTGCGCCTAATTATCGTCGTGGTGTGTTAGCCAAATATGCCCATACCGTAAGCTCGGCTTCCACGGGTGCGGTAACCGATAATTTTTAGTTGGTGAAGAGTGATGAGTGAGGCGTAAAGAGTCAGGCGTAAACTCCGAGCTTTTCGGTTGGATTTAACGCCTCACATTTATCTCCTCACTCCTCACAATTCAAAAAAAAGATCCTGCGGGATCTTTTTTGTTTAAAAATCCAGCTATTGCTCTTGAAAGTATCAGGCTCTGCCCTTATCTATTAATTAAGGCAACAGAGTCGCTCGCTTGAGGGCTCTAAGATGCTCTGGACAGTTTCTCTAAGAAGCTTTTTCTAGACAATAACTGCCGATTAAGGCTAACGCTCGTCCATGTGGAGAGCACTTTTAACATCGCTCATTTGAGGATATAAAATATGTCACGTTTCGATCTTACTCCCCTGTACCGTACTGCCATTGGCTTCGACCGTTTAGCTTCCATGATGGAAAACGCCAATAACAGCAGCAGTAATAACGGTTATCCCCCTTACAATATCGAACTGCTGAGCGAAAACCATTACCGCATTTCCATGGCGGTGGCGGGTTTTGCAGAAAGTGATCTAGAAATTACCAGTCACGAAAATAGCCTGATCGTAAAAGGCACCAAAGAGCAGCCCGAGACGCCAAAGAACTATTTATATCAAGGCATCGCCGAGCGCGGCTTTGAGCGCCGTTTCCAGTTGGCCGACCACGTTCAGGTAACGGGTGCCGACATGGAAAATGGCCTACTGCATATCGACTTAGTACGTGATGTGCCAGAAGCGGCTAAGCCGAAAAATATTGCCATCGGCCACGCCCGCTAACTTTTTCTGACCGAGTAAAACCAAACGCCGACCCTAGGGTCGGCGTTTTTGCTTTTGTACATGTGAGGAGAGAGGCGAAAGGTGTGAGGAGTACAGACAAACACCCTGAGCTGATAATTTCGGTGTTTTACGCCTCACCCCTCACGCTTCACCCTTTACGATCAGGCTGCTGGCGCTTGATAAATAGCGTAGATTTCATCGGCCAAAATTTTAATGCCGGCCTGCACGTCTGCTTCGGATTGGGCATAGTTCAGGCGAATACACTGTTTGCTGTGCAGCCATTGCTCATCTTCGATGCCCGGAAAGAAGTAATGACCGGGCACTATCAATAAGCCTTTTTTCTTCAGGCGCTCATACAGCTCTTGGCAATGAATGGGTAAGTCTTCAAACCACAGCCATAAGAAGAGTGCGCCTTCGGGTTTATGAATATGAAACTGCGGCAAGCTGATGGCTGCTTGTAGCCACTGTACGGCTTGGCTCGCTTTGTGTTGGTAGAAAGGCTTAATCACTTCGTTGCTCAGTTTTAATACGTCGCCATTCTCCATCATAGGTAAGGTCATGGCTGGGCCCACGCTGCCGGGTGCCAAGTTGATAATGCCGCTGATATTGATCATGGCCTTAATTAACTCGGGCTTAGCCACCACAATACCGCAGCGTACGCCGGGTAAACCGAGCTTAGACAGGCTCATGCACAAAATGGTGTTGTCGTTCCAAAACGGCTTGGCGTCAGAAAAAATAATATTCGGAAACGGCATGCCATAGGCGTTATCGATTAATAACGGTATGCCTTTTTCCCGCGCTATGGCATCGAGACGCATAATTTCTTCATCGGTGAGCACGTTACCGGTCGGGTTGGTGGGGCGTGACACACAAATTAAGCCGATATCGTCGCCGACTTCTAATTGCTCAAAGTCCACGTGATATTTAAATAAACCGTCATCTAAAAGCGTGATGGTGGGCTTGCAGGCCACAAAGTGATCTTCACTGAGCGCGCCATCGCCATAGCCGATGTATTCTGGCGCGAGCGGAAATAACACTTTCTTCTTGCGGCCATCAGCGAACTCACCGGCCAATAAGTTAAACAGATAAAAAAAGGCGGTTTGGCTGCCGTTGGTCAGCGCAATATGTTCAGGGCCAATGGCCCAGCCCAGCTCGTTCGACAATAGCTTGGCGAGAGCGTTGATGTAGGCATCTTTGCCTTGGGGACCGTCGTAATTGGCCATGGCTTTAATTAAATCGCCGTTTTTTATCAGCTGTTGCGCCTGTTGCTCGAGATAAGCCAGCACTTCAGGAATGGCTGCCGGATTGCCGCCGCCCAGCATAATAGTGTCTGGCGTGGTCAGCCCCTGATTAAGGTCGTCCATCAATTGGGTGATGCCCGCATGGCGGGTAAACTTTTGGCCAAACGTTGAAAATTCCATGAGCTAACTTACCAACCAGAAAAAGTGAATATAAGGGGTCACGTTAGCCGATTTGCCCCTGACTGTCGACCGAGTAAAGAAAAGCCCCGCACTGGGCGGGGCTTGGTTTATTTTTACTTTACAGAGCATGGCAGTAAGGTGGCAAGATTTGTCGGAGCCAACCGTCAAATGCCAGGGAAGGCATTTGCCGAGCGTCGCAAGGATGCGGCTTAGCGTGTTGGCGGAGACAAGCCTGCTGCCTCCGCCATTAAGACCTGCAATCTCAATGCTTACTGCAGCAGCGAAATATCTGCTATTTGCAGGAACAGGTTACGCAGCTGGTTGAGCAGGCTTAAGCGGTTTAAGCGCAGCGCTTCGTCATCTGCCATTACCATCACCTGATCGAAGAAGTTATCGACACTTTCGCGCAAGGTGGCCAACTCGCTTAGTGCGCTGTTGTAATCCGCATTGGCAAACAAGGGCGTGAGGCGCGCGCTTAATTCGCTTAACTGCACTGCCAGTGCTTTTTCGGCGTCGTCTTGCAGCAAAGCAGGATTAACTTGCGCTGGAATATCACCCTCAAATTTGGCCAAAATATTACCCACCCGCTTATTGGCGGCGGCCAAGGCAGATGAAGCTTCGAGCTTGCGAAATTCGCTCACGGCTTTCATGCGCGCATCAAAGTCTGATGGGCGAGTAGGGCGGCGTGCCAACACCGCTTGGATCACGTCTACGCCGTAACCTAAGTCTTGATACCAAGCGCGGAAACGACCCAGCATAAAGTCTAAGATTTCATTGGCGGCGTTAGCGTTGCTTAGCTTATCGCCATACAGGGCTCGGGCCTGCTCAATCAGGATCGGCAAGTCCAGGTTATAGCCCTTTTCCACGATAATACGCAGCGCACCTAAGGCGGCGCGGCGCAGCGCAAACGGGTCTTTGTCGCCTTTCGGTGTTTGGCCAATACCAAAAATACCCACCAGCGTATCTAACTTATCGGCCAGTGCTACGGCGGCAGAAATATCTTGGCTTGGCAGCTCGTCACCAGAGAAGCGCGGTTGATACTGTTCTTTTAACGCCAGCGCTACCGCTTCGTCTTCGCCGTCGTGGCGAGCATAGTGCATGCCCATTACGCCTTGGGTGTCGGTAAATTCAAACACCATGTCGGTGACCAAGTCGCACTTAGATAACAAACCGGCGCGCTCGGCTTGTCCTTGATCCGCACCAATAGCCGCGGCAATAAAGCCCGACAGCGCACTGATGCGCTCCGACTTCTCGCGTACCGAGCCCAACTGCTGTTGGAACAAAACGTTGTCGAGTTGCTCGAGGCGTGAGGCCAAGGTGGTTTTGCGGTCGTTGTTAAAGAAGAACTGTGCATCGGCTAGGCGTGGGCGCACGACTTTTTCGTTACCCGAGATAATTTGGCTGGGGTCTTTCGACTCTATGTTAGTAACGAAGATAAAGGTCGACATTAAGTGACGGGCCGCGTCGTAGACCGGAAAATATTTTTGGTCACCCTTCATGGTGTGCACCAGCGCTTCGGCCGGCACTTCGAGGAAGTTATTCTCGAAGTTGGCGGTGAGCACGACTGGCCACTCTACCAGCGAGGTGACTTCTTCTAATAAGTCGGCATCTAAGTCGGCAATACCACCGGCAGCGGCGGCGGCTTTTTCTACGCCGTCTTTAATCATGGCTTTACGACGTTCGAAGTCGGCCAACACCTTGCCGGTGTTTTCCAGCGCGCTTAGGTAATTATCTGCATGATCCAGCTCAAATTCGGGCACACCCATAAAGCGGTGGCCGCGGATGATACGCGCAGACTCTAAGCCTAAGATAGACGCCGGCAGCAACTGCTCACCCAATAACAAGGTCAGCGTGTGCACAGGGCGAATAAACTGAATGCTCTTATCGCCCCAGCGCATGGCTTTCGGGATTGGCAAGTGACTTAGCGCTTGTTCAACCATGGCGGGCAGTAATTCGGCGGCGGTTTGGCCTTTAACATCGGCCACGTGTACCAGCCACTCGCCTTTGTCGGTTTTTAAACGACCCGCTTGGCTCACTTCTATGCCATTGCCGCGCGCCCAGCCTTGGGCGGCCTTGGTCGCATTACCGTCGGCGTCAAACGCCGCTTGTACCGCAGGACCGCGCTTTTCGACTTGTTTATCGGCTTGGGCCAAGCTCAAACCAGTCACGTACACCGCTAAGCGACGGGGGGCTGCAAACCAAAGCACTTCGCTGAAAGACAAGTCCGCCTGGTTCAGTTCTTGTTGTAGGTTGTTGGCAAAGGCGGTGCCTAGGCTACGTAGCGCCTTAGGAGGTAGCTCTTCGGTGCCTAATTCAACCAGAAAATTCTGTTCAGACATGCTGTTCCCTTATCTTTCTTTCTTACACATGGGGAAGCCAAGCGCCTCGCGAGAAGCATAGTAGGCTTCGGCCACGGCTTTGGTGAGGGTGCGAATGCGTAATATATAACGCTGGCGTTCGGTAACCGAAATTGCCTTGCGCGCATCGAGCAAGTTAAAGGCGTGACCGGCTTTCAGAATGCGCTCGTAAGCGGGCAAGGGCAGCGGCGTTTCTAACTCGAGCAGATACTGACATTCTTTTTCGCACTGTTCGAAGAAGCCGAACAAGAAGTCTACGTCTGCGTGCTCGAAGTTATACGTCGATTGCTCTACTTCGTTCTGGTGGAAGATATCGCCATAAGTGGTTCTGCCCAGCGGGCCGTCGCACCACACTAAGTCGTAAACTGAGTCTACGCCTTGAATGTACATGGCCAAGCGCTCCAGACCATAGGTGATTTCACCCGTCACTGGCTTGCATTCAAGCCCGCCCACCTGCTGGAAATAAGTAAACTGCGTCACTTCCATGCCGTTTAGCCAGACTTCCCAGCCTAAACCCCAGGCACCCAAGGTTGGGTTTTCCCAGTTATCTTCCACGAAGCGAATATCGTGGATTAAGGGATCGAGTCCTAGCGCCTTCAAGGAGCCCAAGTAGAGCTCTTGCAGGTTATCGGGAGACGGCTTTATGATGACCTGAAACTGATAATAATGTTGCAGTCGATTCGGGTTTTCACCATAGCGACCGTCGGTGGGGCGGCGTGATGGCTGCACATAGGCGGTAGCAATTGGCTCTGGACCTATGGCGCGCAGACAGGTCATAGGGTGAGAGGTGCCGGCACCTACTTCCATATCCAGCGGCTGCACTATGGCGCAGCCTTGCTGAGCCCAATAGTCCTGCAGCGTCAGGATCAGCCCCTGAAAGGTATTGATATCAAATTTTTGCATGATGTAGCGCCTTGATATAGGTGCGTTCGCAGAATGAAACTAAGGGCTAGAGTATACCTTCTGACCCGAAACGAATATAGGTTGAATTCTAGAGGCAATAAGCTATCGGCTTTACGCTCTGTGTGGTGTTTAACCTTCACTATATTGAAGGAGTCATAATGCTGAAACGCTGTAATTGGGTTAATGACGACCCCAGATATCAGGCTTATCACGATTTTGAGTGGGGCGTGCCCGAATATGATAGTCGCGCCTTGTTTGAAAAGCTGTGCCTTGATGGCCAGCAGGCCGGATTAAGCTGGTTTACCGTGCTTTGCAAAATACCTAACTATCGCGTCGCCTTCGCCGATTTTGAACCGGCAATGATTGCCGTTTTTAGTGAGCAAGATATTGAGCGCTTAATGGCAGACTCAAAGGTGGGCATAATACGTAATCGCTTAAAAATTCGCTCTATTATCACTAATGCTAACGCCTATCTTTTGATGCAAGCAGAGGGTATTAATTTCAGCGATTGGCTGTGGCAATTTGTGGGTGGAGCGCCTGTTATTAACCATTGGCCAAGTGCTGAACAGGTGCCGACTCATACCGCTGAGTCACAAGCCATGGCGAAAGCGCTAAAAAAACGTGGCTTTTCTTTCGTTGGCGAAACCATATGTTATGCCTTTATGCAGGCCACGGGCATGGTTAACGATCACTTACTTAACTGCCCTCGCCACCCCTGTAACGTCAGTAATTGACCACTTAGTTGAAGGAAGCTTTGTAGATCACAATCAGCAAGGCTATATTGAGCCACATTGCGCTTGTTACATATGGAACCTAATTATGAAAAAAATCTGTCTGGCAATTGCCACTACTATCGCTTTGTCTGCTTGTACGACTAACCCGTACACTGGCGAGTCACAATCTTCTAAAGCGGCTATCGGTGGCGGCTTAGGCGCGCTGGCCGGTGCCGTTATTGGTGGTGCAACTGCCAGCTCTAGCGACCGTAAGAAAGGTATCTTAATTGGTGCCGCCAGTGGTGCTGCACTGGGCGGTGGTGTGGGTTACTACATGGACGTGCAAGAAGCCAAACTGCGTGACCAAATGCGCGGTTCTGGTGTGAGCGTAACGCGCAGCGGCGACAACATCATCCTGAATATGCCAAGCTCTATTACCTTTGCCGTAGATAGCGCTGACTTATCTCCTAGCTTCTACAACACCTTAAGTGGTGTGGCTTTGGTGTTGAAAGAGTACGACAAGACCTACGTAAACGTAGTGGGCCACACCGACAACACAGGTTCTGCAAGCCACAACCAGCAGTTGTCTGAGCGTCGTGCCGGTGCCGTTGGCCAGTACCTGATTGGTCAAGGCGCTGCCGCTAACCGTTTCAATATCCGTGGCGTAGGCTTTAACCAGCCAGTAGCCAGCAATAACACTGAAGGCGGCCGTGCACAAAACCGTCGCGTAGAAATCACCCTGAGCCCAATGCAGTAAGCATGAACTTGTAAACCGGTGAAACAAAAATGCCCGCAACAGCGGGCATTTTTTTGCTTAAAAAGTGAGGGGGTGAAGTGTAAGGGGTGAGGCGAACTCATAAACCTAGTTGGGTACTTTTACGCTTTATCACCTCACACTTTACCCCTCACTCCTCACAGCCTTCAATTCCCTTTCTTAATCAAAAACTGATAGGGCAGTTGCTCTACTTGGCTAGACAGCAGGGCGTGATCCATAAACTGGCAGAAGCTGGGGATATCGCGGGTGGTCGAGGGATCGTCGGCGGTGATCAGCAAGGTGTCGCCCACCGCCATACTGCGCACTTGTTTGCGCACCATCATCACCGGCTCTGGGCAACGCAGGCCTATGGCATCTAAATGATGTTGAGCGTCGAGAATAGCAGTGGTCATTAGCTAGTTACCTTGAGATTACAGTCTTCAAACAGGCCGACTATTTTAAAGCTGTTGAAATAATGGTCAACCTTAAATCTGTGATGAGTGAAAGGTGAGGCGTGAGACGTAAGACACCTAGCCATCAGGCTGGGTGTCTTACGTCTCACGCTTTCCCCCTCACTCCTCACACATTAAACCCGCTCAAACACGGTCGCTATACCTTGGCCGAGGCCGATGCACATGGTGGCAATGCCAAAGGTGGCGTCTTTATTTTCCATCAGGTTTAACAGCGTGGTGGAGATGCGTGCGCCCGAGCAGCCTAATGGGTGGCCCAGGGCGATGGCGCCGCCGTTGAGGTTCACTTTTTCGTCGACCAAATCTAACAAGCCTAGCTCTTGTAGCACCGGAATAGATTGCGCGGCGAAGGCTTCGTTAAGCTCAAACAGCTCAATGTCACCAATGGCTAGTCCTGCACGCTTTAGCGCCTTATGCACAGCTGGCACTGGGCCGTAACCCATAATGGCAGGGTCGCAGCCCGCCACCGCCATGGCGCGAATGCGTGCGCGGGGCTTAAGGCCGAGCGCCTTGGCTTTAGCGGCGGACATCACCAACATGGCAGCGGCACCGTCCGATAACGCCGATGAAGTACCGGCGGTGACGCTGCCGTTTACTGGGTCAAATACCGGGCTTAATTTGGCCAGTGATTCCATGCTGGTTTCGGGGCGGATCACTTCATCTGTCTCAAACAAGATCAGGCTGCCATCACTGCTGTGGCCATTGGTGGCTAAAATCTCATTGGCGAAACGCCCAGCCGAGGTGGCTTCATAAGCCAAGCGATGAGAGCGCACGGCGAAGGCGTCTTGCTGCTCGCGGCTCACGTGGTACAGGTTAGCCAACATTTCGGCGGTGAGGCCCATCATGCCCGAGGCTTTGGCTACCTTGAGCGCTAATTTAGGATGAAAGTCTACGCCATGGTTCATGGGCACGTGGCCCATGTGCTCCACGCCGCCAATCATAAACACCTCGCCATCGCCCACCATAATGGCGCGGCTGGCATCGTGCAGTGCCTGCATAGAGGAGCCGCACAAGCGGTTTACGGTTACCGCCGCCACTTGCTTGGGCAGGCCGGCCAAGAGTGCGGCATTGCGAGCAATGTTATAACCCTGCTCCAGCGTTTGCTGCACGCAGCCCCAATAAATATCTTCGATATCGGAGGCTGCAAGCGCCGGGTTTCTGGCGAGTAAGCCTTGCATTAGGTGCGCCGACAAATCTTCGGCCCGCACGTGGCGAAAGGCACCGCCTTTAGAGCGGCCCATGGGAGTGCGAATGCAGTCGACAATCACGACTTCGTTTAATGCCTTATTCATGTGCTGTCTCCTGCGCCGCTGGGTAAAAGATTTTGTTGTTTGCCGCCATGTGGCGCAAACCCTCACTGACCTGATAAAGCGGGCCTAAGTGAGCGAACTTATCGGCCAAGGTTACATAATTGCTTAAGCCCATATTATCGAGATAACGGAACACGCCGCCGTGGAAGGGTGGAAAGCCGATGCCGTACACTAAAGCCATGTCGGCTTCGGCGGGAGAGCCAATAATGCCTTCTTCTAAGCAGAGCACCACTTCGTTAATCATGGGGATCATCATGCGCGCTATCGTGTCTTCGGCGCTTAGCTCCAGCGGTGAACCGGCAATTTCGGCGAGCAGTTGATGGCTGTCGGGATCTAGGTCTTTCTGCAACTTGCCTTTGCGGTCTGTGCTGTAGGCGTAAAAGCCTTTGCCGTTCTTCTGGCCAAAGCGCTGCTGCTCATACATCACATCGATGGCGTCTTTGCCGGTCTTGCTCATGCGCTCGGGAAAGCCTTTGGCCATCACCTCTGCCGCATGATGACCGGTATCGATCCCCACCACATCCAGCAAGTGCGCAGGACCCATGGGCCAGCCGAATTTTTTCTCCATAACTTTATCGACGGCCACAAAATCGGCGCCATCACTGACTAACTGATTAAAGGCAAAGAAGTAAGGAAACAGCACTCGATTAACGAAGAAGCCCGGGCAATCGTTCACGACTATGGGTGACTTGCCCATGGCCGCCGCATAGGCCACCACCTTATTAATGGTGTCGTTTGAGGTGTGCTTGCCGCGAATCACTTCTACCAGTGGCATGCGATGCACAGGGTTAAAAAAGTGCATGCCGCAAAAACGCTCCGGATGTTTTAGGTTTTTAGCTAATGCGGAAATAGGAATAGTTGAAGTATTAGAGGCAATAACCGCCTCTGCCCCGACCGCGGCTTCCACCTCTGCCAGCACTTGGCCTTTAATTTTAGGGTTTTCGACTACGGCTTCAACGACCGTATCTACGCCTTGCAAGCTCTGGTAGCCCAGCGTAGGCGTAATACTGGCCAGTATTTGCACTAGCTTTTTACCGTCGATTTTGCCGCGCTCTAACTGTTTATTTAATAACTTACCGGCTTCACTCATGCCGAGCATTAAGGCGTGATCGTTAATATCTTTCATTACAACGGGTATGCCACGGGACGCCGACTGATGCGCGATGCCGCCGCCCATGATGCCGGCACCCAACACCGCTGCTTTTTGAGTAGGCAGAGCCGCCTTGGCGGCCTGTTTGGCTTTGCCTTTAATAAATTGGTCGTTAAGGAAGATGCCAACTAAGGCTCGCGCCACCGACGTTTGAGTGAGCTTAATAAAGTTCTGCCGCTCAATAACCAAGGCTTGATCGCGCCCTAAGCCTGCCGCCGCCGCTATGGTCTTTACCGCGAGCATAGGTGCTGGGTAATGAGGGCCAGCTTGGGCGGCGACCATACCTTTGGCGGTACTAAAGCTCATGGCGGCTTCGAGTTTGTCTAAGCTGAGTGGTGCGGTTTTTTGCGCGCGTCTTGCTTGCCAATCTTGCTGACCGGCACTCGCATTTTTTAATAGTTGGATGGCCGAAGCCTCAAGCTGCTCGGTCTCGACGATGGCATCTAGCACGCCCACTTTTAAACAGGCATCTGCTTTCTGGTCTTTACCGGTAGTGATCCACTCCATGGCGTTATCGGCGCCGATTAAGCGCGGTAATCTTACCGTGCCGCCAAAGCCCGGCATGATACCGAGCGTGGTTTCTGGCAAGCCGATGCGCGCCGTGGCATCGCCGATGCGAAAATCTGTGGTAAGTACGCATTCGCAACCGCCGCCCAGCGTATAGCCACGGATCACCGAAACCGTAGGATAGGGCAAGTCTTCGATTCGATTAAAGATATGATTAGCTTGAGATAGCCAGTCCGCCAGTGTGGCTTGGGGTAGGTCGAACATAGCTAGAAATTCAGTAATGTCGGCACCCACGATAAAGGCGTCTTTATCGCTGGTGAGCATCAAACCGGTAATGCCTGAGCTTTGTTCTAATGCGCTGATGGCCTCGCCAAGTGATGCCATGGTGGCGCTATCTAGCTTATTTACGCTGCCTTGATTCGCAAAACAGAGCTTAGCAATACCGTCTGTGAGTAGGGTGATGGAAAGGGCTTCGCCTTGGTAGATCATTGTTATGTCTCCTTGGTTACGAGGAACAAAACACCATAGAGCTGCTCAATTCCTAATATGGAGGAAGGGCAGAGATAGAATTACTATGGACAGAAAAACAGCCGACTTCAACCGCTAGTTTAAACGAACGTTTTAATTGTGTGCTGGCGCTATTTACGGCAAAAATATCACCGCATAATGGTGCAAAAGATGACAATTCGACAGGATTCAGCAACAATGCTGCGCTATTTTTATTGTTTAAAATCTGAGTAAAGGCTCAATGTTAGGTGCATTTCCTGATCAGAGAGTCTGAACTGAGAGTCTGATCTGGGAGTAAGCAGTATGAATATATCTCCCTATCTGATCCCTGCCACGCCCTTAGTGTGGGAGCAGGAGGTTAAAAAAAGCCGCTTTATTGCCTATATAGGTCACACGGCCACTCCCGAAGAAGGCAAGGCGTTTGTGGATGCCGTTCGTGCTAAAGAGCCTGCGGCGCGTCATCATTGTTGGGCTTTCGTGGCCGGCCAGCCTACAGACTCAAGAGTCTTGGGTTTTAGTGATGATGGTGAGCCTTCCGGCACCGCCGGCAAGCCGATGCTGGCGCAATTACAAGGCTCCAACATTGGCGAGATCTCGGCGGTAGTGGTGCGCTATTTCGGCGGTATTAAATTGGGTACCGGCGGGTTAGTGCGCGCCTATGGTGGGACCTTGTCGTTGGCCTTAGCGGAATTAGCGCTCACCGAGCGGCGAATTTTCTCTGAACTCAGTGTTAAGGTGCAATACGCCCAAATGCCCGTCGTAGAATTTCTGCTCGCGGAATTTAAAGGCCACTGGCAAACCGTGGCATACGGCGCCGAGATCAGTGGCGTGTTGGCGGTGGAAAGCCGATATGTAGCAGGTTTTTGTGCTCAATTGCGGGATCGTAGCCAAGGAAGAGTCGTTGCCACGCCGTTAGAACTGGGCGCGGTCTGAGTCATTAGTGTATTGGAAGTGCTATGCATATTCGCACCATCATTCGCATCGTTGGCATCTTAGTCGCGCTATTTAGTGTGACCATGCTAGCGCCGGCCCTTGTGGCCTACATCTATCGAGATGGTGCCGGCCTCGATTTTTTTAGTGCCTTCGTGATCTGCTTAATATTAGGCTTAGTGCTGTGGTTCCCTAATCGCACCCACACCAAAGAGCTGAGGTCAAAGGAAGGCTTTCTGATAGTCGTCTTGTTTTGGACCGTACTGGGCAGTGTGGCCGCCATTCCCTTTGTGCTCAGCAAAGAGCTGGATATGACGATGGCGGCGGCCTTCTTCGAGGCCTTCTCTGGCCTCACCACTACCGGTGCCACCGTGATCAGTGGTCTCGACTCCTTACCTAAGGCGATTTTATTCTATCGCCAGATGCTGCAGTGGCTAGGCGGCATGGGCATTATCGTATTGGCTGTGGCCATTTTGCCCATCTTAGGCATAGGTGGCATGCAGTTGTTTCGCGCCGAAATACCCGGGCCGGTAAAAGATAACAAGGTGGCACCGCGGATTGCCGAAACCGCCAAAACACTCTGGTATATCTATTTAGTGCTCACTATCTCATGCACCTTATTATTGTGGCTGGCTGGCATGAATATGTTTGACGCTATTTGCCATTCGTTTTCGACTATCGCTATCGGCGGTTTCTCTACTTACGATGCCAGCATAGGTCATTTTAATAGCCCCATGATCAATCTGATTATCGTGGTGTTTTTATTAATCGCCGGAGTTAATTTTAGCCTGCATTTTGCCGCCTTTGCTAACCGTGGTTTGAGATTATCTGTGTATCACTTCGATCCAGAAGTGAAGTTTTTCTTAGGCGTACAAATAGTACTAACGCTGATCTGTATGTCGGTATTGTTGGCTCATCAAGTGTATAGCGACCCTTGGCAAGCATTAGACCAAGCCTTGTTTCAGTCGGTCTCTATTGCCACCACCGCCGGCTTTAGCACTACTGGCTTTGCTCAGTGGCCGCTATTTTTGCCCGTACTGCTCATCATGGCCTCATTTATTGGCGGTTGTGCGGGCAGTACCGGTGGTGGCATGAAGGTGGTGCGCATCATGCTGCTGAACTTGCAGGGTATGCGGGAATTAAAGCGCTTGATCCACCCTAGGGCCGTGTATCGGATTAAGCTTGGCAATAAAGCATTAGCTGATAAAGTGGTGGAAGCCATATGGGGGTTCTTTGCCGCCTATGCGTTAGTGTTTGTAATATGCATGTTGGCGCTATTGGCGACTGGTATGAACGAATTAACGGCCTTTACTGCCGTTGCGGCCACGCTGAACAACTTAGGTCCGGGTTTAGGAGACGTTGCCGCTAACTTTGGTACCACCTCGGAGGCTGCCAAATGGATCATGATTTTGGCTATGTTGTTTGGGCGTCTTGAAATATTTACCTTGCTAGTACTGTTTACGCCAGCATTTTGGCGTAGCTAAGAGGAGTCTATGGAAAAACTGTTGATACTTTATTCATCCCGTAATGGCCAGACCAAGAAAATTATCGATGCCATGCAAGGTGAGTTTAGTGGCTATCAAGTCGAGTTGGCCGACTTGCATGGTCCTATTCGTAAAAATTTAAGTAAATACGATAAGGTGCTGATTGGTGCCTCCGTACGCTATGGCAATTTTCATCCCGACTTGTTTCACTTTATCGATATTCACAGTGAACAACTGGCAGCGGCCGACGCGAGTTTCTTTTGTGTCTGCCTCACCGCGCGCAAACCGGAAAAAGCCAATCCAAGCAATAACGCCTATATTAAAAAGTTCTTGGTGAAATCCCGCTGGCGCCCCAGAACCATAGGTGTGTTTGCAGGAGCCTTGCAATACAGCCAATACACTTGGTGGCAGACGCGCATCATTCAACTGATCATGAAGATGACAGGTGGCAGTACCGATACCAGCCAAGATTTAGAGTTTACGGATTGGGATAAGGTACAAGAGTTCGCCCAGCGCATCGCGCAAGATAAGTACTGAGCATTGAAGATAAGTATTAAGCGATAAAGTAGAGGCAGTAGACTGCCTCATACAAGTTACAAGCAGCATAAAGATTAAGAAAACAGTCTTAGTCTTGATCAAAACACCGATTTGGCACAGTTTTCGTACTAAGTTGGGTTAACATTTGTACTATGCTGTTTTATTTACTAAAAACGGTAAAAAGCCCTTGCGCTAAAACGAGAGCTCCCTATAATGCGCACCACTGACACGGGGCAAGGCGCTCACGGTCACAAG
>NZ_JBGQOP010000026.1:0-45347 GCF_052119705.1 Oceanisphaera sp. W20_SRM_FM3
CTAAATTTACGCTTGGTTCGGTATTGCATACACTTCCTCACTCTGAAGAAGTGTCTACTTATTCGGGGCCATTCCATCTTCATCAACATTCAAAATTAACCATTCAACATTGCGCGCAGCGCTTCCTGATGAATGCAGCTTTAACCCACCAATAAAAAAGCCAAGAGCATTATGCACTTGGCTTTAAAATGTTCAGTAATACACCTTGGGCTGAGACGTTCGCTTAGCGAGTAGGATTAGCGGCTTCTGCGGCTAAGTCTAATTCCAACAACGAATATCTGTGCTCAACAAAATCATAGACGTTGGTGGCGATGGCCAGCTTAAAATAGACTTCGGCTTGCTGTTGGTCGCCGTTATGTTGCGCTCGCTTGGCAAGATAAAAGTAGGTTTCGCATAAGCGCTCCGCCAACTCTTGATTATCCGCGCTTTCCTCGCTGATACGATTGAGTAACTGCTCTTCATCCACAGTGCCCAAATAGACATTCACTATGTCCCACGACCAATCATAGTTACCGTATTGTACTTGGTACGATTGCAAAGACTTAAGCGCAGACTTAGCGTCTATTTTTTGCAATGCCAGGTACCAGAGCAAGACGCGATACGGATCGGTCGGCTCTTCATCGAGAAACACCTTCAAATCCACTGCCGCTAATTCTGGTCGGCCACCGTAATAAAGAGCTATGCCGCGGTTTAGGTTGGCATAGGTATAATCGGGTGCCAGCTCCAGCGCTGAGTCAAAAGACTCATAGGCTTCGTCAAACTCCTGATTTTGCGTTAAATAAACACCATTGAGATTATAGGCATCGGCAAAGTCAGGTCGCTCACGAAGCGCGCGATTGAAGTCGAGACGCGCCATGGCGCGCAAACCTACACGATCGAAGATGACACCGCGCTGAAAAAATAATTCAGCACGCTGCTGTGGCGTTAAGCCTGGCGAATTTAACATTTGCCCCAAACGGGCAATTCCCAGCTCACTTTCGTATGAGACCTGCATTGGTATGGGCAGCACCAAGGTCGATTTAACGACTTGTGGCGCGCTGCAACCCAGCAATAAGCAGCTAAACAACACTAAAGGGCCGAGCATTAATCTATGGTTCAAGACGGCTCCGAACTTGTCTCATTATGAACTCATGTTATGCAGCTAACAGACGTTTGTCATGTAGCAAATGCATTTCACAATAAAAAGGGCCCGAATGGGCCCTTCAGTAAAACGCTTATGGCAGCGGATCCTGATCTGCCCCTTCCTTTTCAATCTGAGGGGGAAGCATGTGCTCACGCTTCACACCCAACATCATAGCCCAAGCACTGGCTATATAGATAGAAGAGTAAGTGCCAAAACCTATACCTAACAGCAAAGCGGTCGCAAAACCGTGAATTAGCACGCCACCTTTAAGGAACAAGGCCACGACGACTACCAAAGTGGTGGCAGAGGTGATCAAGGTTCGGCTCAGGGTATCGGTAATGGCTTCGTTAAATATCTGTACTGTACTGACCTCACGCACCCGGCGAAAGCTTTCGCGCACTCGGTCAAACACCACAATAGTATCGTTTAACGAATACCCGATCACCGTCAGCAAGGCCGCCACTATGGTCAAGTCGACTTCAATTTGAAACCACGAGAACACGCCGAGTGTAATAATCACATCGTGGGCCAGTGACACTACGGCACCCGAGGCTAAACGCCACTCAAAACGCAGCCCCACGTAAACCATGATGCACAGTAAGGCGGCCAAGATGGCTAAGCCACCCTGCTCCGCCAACTCTTTACCAATGGCCGGACCCACAAACTCAAGACGCTTCATGTCGGCAGGGTTATTGGCTTGTTGTACCGCTGCCAATACACCATCGCCTTGCTGCTGTACATCGCTGTCCGTTTGCGGCGCTAAGCGAATTAACACATCGCGGCTAGTACCAAAATTTTGTACCGTAGCGCCAACCAAACCTGCTTGCTCTAACTGCTGGCGCACCTCATCCAACTCTACCGACTGCGCAAATTCAACTTCAACAACAGTACCGCCGGTGAAATCTAAGCCCCAGTTCAGCCCTTTGGTAAACAAAGAAACAAAACACAATATGATCAATACCAAGGAAAAGACAGAAGCCGCCTTGGAATGGCTCATAAACTTAATGGGCTCGCGGGTTTTGAGGATCTCAAACATACTGTTACTTCCTCATATCGACAATTTGCTGAGACGTTTGCCGCCCCACAGCAAGTTAACTATGGCTCGGGTGCCCACTATAGCGGTGAACATGGAAGCCAAAATACCTATGATCAATGTAATGGCGAAGCCTTTAATGGGGCCCGTACCTACCGCAAATAGGATAATAGCGGTGATCAAAGTGGTAATGTTGGAGTCGGCAATGGTGCCCAGTGCCTTGTCGTAGCCCACGTGTATCGCCTGCTGTATGCCACGGCCATCTCTGATCTCTTCACGAATTCGCTCAAAAATCAGCACGTTAGCATCCACCGACATGCCCATGGTCAACACAATACCGGCAATACCGGGCAGCGTCATGGTGGCGCCTGGCACCATAGACATAACGCCGATGATAATCACCAAGTTAGCCAACAAGGCCACGTTAGCCACCAGACCAAATTTACGATAGTAGATGCCCATAAACACCACCACCGCCAGCATACCGAACAGCATCGCCATAATACCGTTTTCGATATTTTGCTTACCCAGGCTTGGGCCTATGGTGCGCTCTTCGACAATTTGAATGGGAGCGATCAAGGCACCGGCGCGCAGCAGTAAGGACAGATTTTGCGCTTCCGCCATCGAATCTATGCCGGTAATACGAAAACTACGGCCTAAACGCGATTGTATCGTGGCGACGTTAATCACTTCTTGCTGCTTGTAGAGCTGGCTTGAGCCATCCTCATTTTTCTTCTCGCCGGTTTTATACTCGGTAAATACTGTCGCCATGGAGCGGCCAACATTATCCTTCGTAAAATCCGCCATGCGGCTGCCACCGGGTGCGTCCAAGCTAATATTCACTTGCGGACGGCTAAACTCATCCATACTCGCACTGGAGTCGACGATATGCTCACCGGTCAAAATCACCCGCTTTTGCAACACCACGGCGCGGCCATTACGATCGCGCAGTAATTCGCTGTTGGCCGGCACTCGACCCGCATCGGCTGCGGCTAAGTCGGCTTGCTCATCGATTAAACGAAACTCCAAGGTGGCGGTGGCGCCCAAAATTTCTTTAGCGCGCGCCGTATCTTGAATACCGGGCAATTGTACTACGATGCGATCCGCACCTTGGCGCTGTACCAAAGGCTCGGCCACACCCAGCTCGTTCACTCGGTTACGAATAATGGTGATGTTTTGCTGTAGCGCATATTCTTTTACTTCTTTTAAGCGCTGCTCGCTCATCACAGCAAACAAACCAAAATTCTCGCCGCTGTCACGATCAGAGAACACTAAGTCTGGATAGCGGCTACGCAAATAACTTAAGCCTTGATCTCGCGTCTCGGCATCACGAAACACCACTAAGGTGCCGTCGTCTTTGCTTAATACGCCAGAATAGCGCAAGCGCTGCTCCCGCAAGTCGGTACGGAAGTCTTGAATTCGTTGTTCTTGGACGCGATTAAGTGCCTCATCCATGTCCACTTCCATCAGAAAGTGCACACCACCGCGTAAGTCCAAACCTAATTTAAGCGGGCCAGCACCTATGGCTTGTAACCAATGGGGCGTGGCGGGCGCTAGATTTAGGGCCGTGATGTATTTATCACCCAACAGCTCGGCAGCTAACTCTTTGCCTTTTAACTGATCGTCGGTATCGCGAAAACGCACCAACAATTGATTGTCTTCCAATACTGCACTTTTGATCTCTATGCCCGCCTCTGTTAAGCGCTGTTGCGTCTTAACCAGTATGTCACTCGTGACTTCAGTACCGCGGGTGCCAGATACTTGTAATGCGGGGTCTTCGCCAAATAAATTCGGTGCTGCATATAGAAAACTAATGGCGACCACGAAGATCACCATCAAGTATTTCCACAGCGGATATCGGTTTAACACGCTGTGCTCCTTTAAAGGCTTTACAGAGACTGAATAGAACCTTTAGGCAGGACGGCAGTAATAAAGTCCTTCTTAATGGTTACTTGGCTTTGCTCGCTCAAACTCAGCAACACATAATCGCTGTCGGCGGTAATTTTAGCGATTTTACCTACCAAGCCACCGTTGGTCAGCACTTCATCGCCTTTGCTCAAGGACGACATCAAGCTCTTGTGCTCTTTAACGCGCTTAGACTGAGGGCGGAAAATCATAAAGTAAAAAATCAAACCAAATACGGCCAACATGATGATCATGCTCATGCCACCATCGGCACCAGCACCACCTTGAGCGTAAGCGTTAGAGATAAAGTTCATTAGTTCCATTCCTCATTGATAATTAAACGAAAAAACAATTAAAAGATAAACATCATTAAGCGATAAATCCCTAGCAGCCAGGGCTAAGTCCTGTTCGTAACTGACAAAAAAAGCCGGCAAATAAAGCCGTTATTGCTCGTTTTCTAGCGCAGCTTGGCCCACAGGCGGAACGGCAAGTCCCCGACGCGCGTAGAAGTCTGCCACAAAGTCGTCTAATTTACCCTGCTCTATGGCGCCACGTAAACCTTCCATTACTCTTTGGTAGTAACGCAGGTTATGGATGGTGTTTAAACGCGAGCCTAAAATCTCATTACATTTGTCTAAATGATGCAAATAAGAGCGCGAGTAATTCTTACAGGTATAGCAATCGCACTCGGCGTCGAGTGGGCCTGTATCAACCTTATACTTGGCGTTACGAATTTTAACGATACCGTCTGTGGTAAATAAATGACCGTTACGGGCATTACGGGTTGGCATCACACAGTCGAACATATCTATGCCGCGGCGTACGCCTTCCACTAAGTCTTCCGGCTTGCCCACACCCATTAAGTAGCGGGGTTTATCGGCAGGAATTTTCGGACAAGTATGCTCTAATATTTTATGCATCTCAGCCTTTGGCTCACCCACCGCCAAGCCACCTATGGCATAACCGTCAAAGCCGATCTCCAGCAAGCCGGCCAAGGATTCATCGCGCAAGTCCTCGTACATACCGCCTTGCACTATGCCAAACAAAGAATTCTTATTGCCTTGCTTATCAAAATGATCCCGCGAGCGCTTGGCCCAGCGTAACGACATCTCCATCGACTTTTTCGCTTCTTCCCACGTTGCAGGGAACGGCGTGCACTCGTCCATGATCATGACCACGTCCGAGCCTAAGTCGTACTGAATTTCCATCGACACTTCGGGAGACAAGAAAATTTTATCGCCGTTTACCGGGTTGCGAAAAAACACCCCCTCTTCGGTGATGGTGCGAATGTCACCTAGGCTAAATACCTGAAAACCGCCGGAGTCGGTCAAAATTGGACCCTGCCAGTTCATAAAGTCATGCAAGTCGCCGTGCAACTTCATCACTTCTTGGCCCGGGCGCACCCAAAGGTGAAAGGTGTTGCCCAGCAAGATTTGCGCGCCTGTGGCCGTCACTTCTTCTGGGGTCATGCCTTTTACCGTGCCGTAGGTACCGACCGGCATAAAGGCTGGGGTATCAACTGCGCCGCGCTCAAACACCAAGCGGCCACGACGGGCTAAGCCGTCTGTAGTGTGCAACTCAAATTTCATGGTATTACCTCGTTACAATCAGAGAAACAGTCTGATCTTGTTTTTAACGGTGAGGGGGGAAAAGTGAGGAGTGAGGTGTAACACAGCGTCACGCCTCACCCCTTACAATTTACATCTCACGCCTCACGCTTGGTCAGCAGCATGGCATCGCCATAACTGAAGAACCGATAACGCTGCTCTATGGCTTGGCGATAGGCTTCTTTAATGTGCTCATAACCGGCAAAGGCGCTGACTAACATCATCAAGGTAGACTCGGGCAGGTGGAAGTTGGTAACCATCATGTCCACCAGCTGAAAGTCATAACCTGGATAGATAAAAATATCCGTGTCACCATAAAAAGGGGCCAACGGCTGTCCTTTGGCGAGGCTGGCTTGGGCCGCACTTTCCAAGGAGCGCACCGAAGTGGTACCCACGGCAATAATGCGGCCACCGCCTGCGCGAGTAGCATTTATCTTAGCCACAACCTCGGCCGGTACTTCTATGTATTCGGCGTGCATCTTATGATCTAGCACTTGCTCAACGCGCACCGGCTGAAAGGTGCCGGCCCCCACATGCAAGGTGACAAAAGCTAAATCGGCACCCTTGGCAACTATGGCATCCAACAGCGCTTGATCGAAATGCAGACCGGCCGTGGGGGCTGCCACCGCGCCTGGCTTCTCGTTATACACGGTTTGATAACGCTCTTTATCGGCGTCCGTATCGGGTCTGTCGATATAAGGCGGCAGTGGCATATGGCCCACGGCTTCAAGAATTTCCAGCACGGTGCGCGAGTCATTAAATTCAATTTCAAATAATGCATCGTGGCGCGCCAGCATAGTCGCTTGCACATTGGGCTCTAAAATCAGCGCAGTACCGGGTTTCGGTGACTTGGATGCGCGTACGTGAGCGAGCACTCGCTTATCGTCGAGCACCCGCTCCACCAAGATTTCAAGCTTGCCGCCACTGGCCTTGTGGCCATAAAGGCGTGCTGGGATCACGCGGGTGTTATTAAACACCAACAAGTCACCGGCATTAATCTGCCCCAACAGTTGTTGAAAATGACCATGAGTAATAGCGCCGCTATTGCCATCTACTTGTAGCAGGCGACTCGCAGTGCGCTCGCTCATCGGGTGGCGGGCTATTAAATCATCAGGGAGTTCGAAGGAAAAATCGCGGACCAGCATTACAACACCTCTTGTGTTAACGGGCGCTAGTCTAGTAAGGCACCCCCTTAGGATCAAGGCAATTCGCTATACAGAGCGGATAATGAATAATATGAGTAGATAGCCTAGGGTCTGTAGTGAGCACTGCCACATTTTATGGAACGCATCTTATAATTTGCTGGGCGCTTCTTGTAAGGTATGGCTTAAGGTGCGGCTGTTTTAAGGTCAGCCGTGTAACCATTCGGGCTTAGGCCAGATAAATAGTATGAAAGAGGGGAATGCTTATGTCCGCTATCGTTTCTGAAATTATGAGCCGCAATATTATTAGCCTACCGCCCTCGGCCACGCTGAGTGAGGCGCGCACCTTAATGCAACGCTACCATATTCGACATCTCCCCATTCTAGAAGCAGAGCAATTAGTCGGCTTGGTTAGCCAAAGAGATATCTTAGCGGCACAAGAATCTAGCCTAGAAAAAGGTCAAAACGGTCACTTTCTCGAACAACATTATGTTTCCAAGATAATGATCAAAGAGGTGGTCACCGTCAGCCCTAGGGCCGGCATTCGTGAAGCCGCTTTGCACTTACAAAAACACAAATACGGCTGCCTACCTGTGATCGACAAAGGCAAGGTGGTGGGGATTGTAACCGACAGTGATTTTGTGGCTGTGGCAATTCATTTGCTTGAAGTACTGGATGCCCAACTCGCGGAGCAACCTTTTGATGAGATGGATCCCGATGAGCTGGACTTAGCCATACCCGACTCAGAGCAAACAGAATAATGGCCAAATGAATTATCTGGCACACCTGCATTTAGCACAGCTGAGCCAGACCAGCTTGCCCGGTGCTTTATTAGGCGAGTATGCACGAGGTCACATAGACACTCAATTGAGCACTGAGCTGCAGTTGGGTATTCGGCTGCATCGTCAAATTGACAGCTATACCGATGCGCATCCGTTACACAGAGGTGCTGTGCAAGCTATGCCCAGCCCCTTTCGCCGTTATGGCGGCATTATTATGGACATGATGTTTGATCATTTCTTGGCGCGCTTTTGGCGGCATTATCATGATCAGCCGCTACTGGACTTTATTGACTATGCCCACCGGCAATTAATTCCTGACTCACAATGGCCCCCAGCTATGGTGACTTTAGTGGCGCGCATGCAGCAATATCAGCTACTCGCCAGCTATCAAACCCTAGATGGCATCACGCTCGCCATCGCCCGCATTGACCTGCGTTTTCGAAGCCCAACGCCACTGCCGCTGTGTGCGCCTTTATTACACGCACAGTATGACAATATGGAGCGCGCCTTTCTTGGCTTCTATCCCGAGCTAATGGCATTTGTGCTGGAGTGCGTGAGGCGTGAGGCGTGAGGCGTGAGGCGTGACATGATATCTGCAACAAAAAAATGGCAGCCAATTGGCTGCCATAAGGTCAGGGAACACTTACTACTTACACTTGCTTAAGTCACAACTCAAACGCTCGACTCATTGCTACTGCTCTTACTCTTGCATTTATTCTTACTACTTCACGTTTTCAAACTGGCCCATGGTGTTGTCTTTGCCGCCGGCCTTCAAGGCCGCCTCACCGGCAAAAAACTCTTTATGGTCGTCGCCAATATTAGAACCTGCCATGTCTTGGTGCTTAACGGTGGCAATGCCTTCACGGATCTCTTTACGCTGTACATCAGCCACGTAAGCCAGCATGCCGCGCTCACCAAAATATCCCTTGGCCAAATTGTCGGTGGACAAAGCGGCGGTATGATAAGTCGGCAGTGTGATCAAATGATGGAAGATACCTGCTTCGCGTGCCGAGTCGCGCTGGAAGTTCGCCGTCCACTCGTCTGCTAATTGGCCTAGCGCCGAATTATCATAATCCACGCTCATCAGCTTATCTCTGTCGTAACTAGACACATCCTTGCCTTCCGCTTGCCAAGCGTCATACACCTGTTGGCGAAAATTCAGGGTCCAGTTAAAAGATGGGCTGTTGTTGTACACCAGCTTGGCATTGGGTACCACTTGGCGAATACGATTCACCATGGCAGCAATTTGACCCACGTGCGGCTTTTCGGTTTCAATCCACAATAAGTCGGCACCGTGTTGCAGGCTGGCAATACAGTCCATGACAACCCTATCTTCGCCTGAGTCTTCTTTAAACTGAAACAGGCCCGAGGCCAAACGCTTAGGTTTCACTAACTGACCGTTTTGCTTGATCACCACATCACCATTGTTGATGTCGTCGGCGTTGTTAATGATGTCACCATCGATAAAGCTGTTGTATTGATCGCCCAAGTCGCCCGGCTTATTGGTGACAGCAATTTGCTTGGTCAGACCGGCACCCAAAGAGTCGGTGCGCGCCACTATTACGCCATCGTCAACACCCAGCTCTAAAAACGCCAGACGTACCGCATTAATTTTCGATAAGAAGTCGGCGTGGGGTACCGTCACTTTGCCATCTTGGTGGCCACATTGCTTTTCATCAGACACTTGGTTTTCTAACTGAATACAGCAAGCACCGGCTTCAATCATCTTCTTGGCCAGCAGATAGGTGGCTTCATCATTACCAAAACCCGCATCTATATCGGCAATAATAGGCACCACGTGAGTTTGGTGGTTATCGATTTGCGCTTGCAGATCACGCATCTTAATCCCATCATCCGCCGTCTCGGCGGCTTCTAGATCACGGAATAGATGATTCAGCTCCCACGCATCGGCTTGGCGTAAGAAGGTATACAGTTCGGTAATTAAGTCTGGCACTGCTGTTTTTTCGTGCATAGATTGATCAGGCAAGGGGCCAAACTGTGAGCGTAGTGCCGCCACCATCCAGCCTGACAAGTACAAGTAACGACGCTCTGTGCTGCCGAAATGTTTCTTAATAGAAATCATCTTTTGCTGGCCAATAAAGCCGTGCCAGCAGCCCAGTGATTGAGTGTATTTAGTGTTGTCTTGGTCGTAATTAGCCATGTCGGCACGCATGATTTTGGCCGTGTACTTAGCAATATCTAACCCAGTTTTAAATTTATTTTGGGTACGCATACGCGCCGCATGCTCAGGCTTAATGGCGCCCCAAGTAGGATGTTGTTTAAGTAAAGAGGTCAGTGCATCAAGTTCGCTTGCGTATGGCATAGTGTTCGTCCTTTATGAAACTATCGATTAAAACACCTAACTTTTGTCTTTTAGGTATCTTTAAAACAGATCGCTTTAACCCTGTGATCCTGTCGTTCAAGCGACTTAGCCGTCATTTTATAATCGTTTCCGTTTATTCTTAGCTAGATTGAAATGTTATTTTGCAATGCATTACTAATCTTAATTTGAGTAATAAATGACAGAAGATCAAGCTACGCCCTAACAGAACCGCAACACAGCTCACATAAAAGCGCCATTATCACCGAAAACTGCCACTAAAGTATGATTTGAAACTGAACTGCGACTAAGCCTGCGATAGCCAAACCAAACCTAAACCGGAACAAAAACCACAGCAAAACAGGCGCCAAGCCGCTTAACTGTAGATTAAATTTTATGATTTCAGGAAAAATATTTTAGTTATTGTAAATTCTCCCTTCCTTAACTTATGTGCTTATTTGCTATAAAGGCAGTTGTACAGGGCCACTGCTTGTCAGTTTTTATCTCTTATTAATCGTCACTGGCATGGTACTGAAGGCTAAAAAATTATGCTGCACAGCAAAATAGGCAAGATTAATGAGACTTGGCTTGCATAAACTTCACCTTTTTTATTAACGGCATTGTCAGCCGCTGCGTTATCGAGGCCTCCCTCGCCTTCCACAATAACCATAGTTTTTGACTATCAATCCAATAGAAAGTAACAACTTAACTTTAGCAATGCCGCCCCCTAGTATGGTCAACGTTCCCAAGGCAATCGCCTCTTATTTAGCAAACTAAGCCCATCAATATTAAGGAATTAAATTATGTCTGTAGCTATCAATACTGAAATCAAACCTTTCGTTGCCCAAGCCTTTCATCAAGGTAAATTTGTTGAAGTCAGCGAGGCAAATCTTAAAGGTAAGTGGTCAGTGGTGTTCTTCTACCCTGCCGACTTCACCTTTGTATGCCCCACCGAGCTGGGTGACATAGCAGACCATTACGCCGAACTGCAAACCATGGGCGTAGAAGTGTTCTCTGTGTCCACCGACACCCACTTCACCCATAAAGCGTGGCACGACAGCTCAGACACTATAGGTAAAATTCAGTACTACATGGTCGGCGACCAAAGCGGCACCATCACCAATAACTTTGGTGTGATGCGTGAAGGCCAAGGCTTGGCGGACCGTGCCACTTTTATTATCGACCCACAGGGCATTATTCAAGCCATTGAGGTGACGGCTGAAGGCATTGGTCGTAACGCAGAAGACTTATTGCGCAAACTAAAAGCCGCCCAATACGTAGCCGCTCACCCAGGTGAAGTGTGCCCTGCTAAATGGCAGGAAGGCGAAGCCACACTGGCACCGTCATTAGACTTAGTCGGCAAAATCTAACTCGCTTTAAGACCCTAACGCTTGCTCGGCAGTCAGACTGCCGAGCTCTTTTATCGCTAACACACAGGACACGACTATGTTAGATGCCAACTTAAAAACTCAACTGGACGCTTACTTAAAAAACATCGTCTCGCCCATCACCATCAGCGTGTCCAGTGACCAGAGCCCTAAGGGCCAAGAATTATTGACGTTGGCGAGCGAGATCAGCCAGCTCTCCAGCGATATCAACTTGCAACACGTAAACGCTAAGCGCACCCCCAGCATGGGCATCGCCGCAGCAGGCCAAACGCCACGCATTCATTTTGCCGGTATCCCCATGGGCCATGAATTTACTTCATTAGTGTTGGCCCTGCTGCAAACCGGCGGCCATCCGTCGAAGGTGACGCCCGAGCTGCAACAACAAGTGCGTGCGCTCTCAGGCGAATATCACTTTGAAACTTATATTTCGTTATCTTGCCAAAACTGCCCTGATGTTGTGCAAGCGCTGAATTTAATGGCCACCTTGAATCCTAATATCACACACGTGATGATAGACGGCGCCCTGTTTCAAGAAGAAGTAGCCGATCGCCAAGTGATGGCGGTGCCCGCCGTATATATGAATGGCGAGCACTTTGGCCAAGGCCGCATGAGCCTTGAAGAAATTATCAATAAATTAGATACGGGGTTAGCCGAGCGCCAAGCGGCTCAGTTAAATGAACAAGCACCATTTGATGTCTTAGTGGTGGGTGGCGGTCCGGCCGGTGCGGCGGCGGCGATTTATGCGGCGCGTAAAGGCATTCGTACGGCTCTGGTGGCCGAGCGCTTTGGCGGCCAAGTGCAAGATACCATGGGCATAGAAAACTTTATTTCCGTGCCCTACACCGAAGGCCCCAAGTTAGTGGCAAGCCTAGAGCAGCACGTAAAAGAATACGGCGTGGAGATCATTACGAATCAGCGCGTGGCTAACATTACAACCAACCCGGACCAAGCAGGCTTACTGGTACCCTTAGCCAGTGGCGCCACACTTAAGAGCCGCGCTGTGGTCTTGGCCACAGGTGCCCGCTGGCGAGAGCTGAACGTGCCCGGTGAACAAGAATATCGCAATAAAGGCGTGGCCTATTGCCCACACTGTGACGGCCCTTTCTACAAAGGCAAACGCGTGGCTGTGGTGGGAGGCGGTAATTCTGGCATAGAAGCGGCGATAGACTTGGCCGGCATAGTGGAGCACGTCACCGTATTGGAGTTTGGCGATTCTTTGCGCGCCGACGAGGTGCTGCAACGCAAAGCCCGATCTTTGCCTAATGTCGACATTATTACTCACGCCCAAACCACAGAGGTGGTGGGCGACGGCAATAAAGTCAGCAGCTTACACTACATAGACAGAGTCAGTGGCGAGCAACGCCAGTTAAGCTTGGCGGGTATTTTCGTGCAGATTGGTTTGGTACCGAATACGGAGTTCCTGGAAGGCTCGGCCGTCGAGCTGACCCACTTTGGCGAAGTCATTATCGATGCCAAGGGTGCCACCTCACTACCCGGCGTATTTGCCGCCGGCGATGCCACTACCGTGCCTTATAAGCAAATCGTGATTGCCATGGGTGCCGGTGCCACCGCCGCCTTAAGTGCCTTCGATCACTTGATTAGGTCTTAATTATTTGTGAGGGGTAAAGGGTGAGGAGTGAGGCGAAAAACACCGAACATTAGGTTGGGTTATCGCCTCACGATTTACGCCTCTCCCCTCACATTTACTTAACCAATTGTGACTTCAAGTTAGGTGGCAGACCTTGGATAACCAAGGTATCTGTATTAGCGTCGTACTGAATGCGCTCACCGAGCAGTTTTTGGTCGAAACTAATGGTTAAGCCACCGCCTGAGCCTACGTACTTAGTCAGACCTTTGAGGGCCGAGCGGTCCACCGGAAACTTATCTTCCAGCTGATACTCGTCGCTCACAAACTGGTAAAAGTCCAAGTCATTGTCGGTACCCATCTCGGCGGACAACTCGCGCAGCTCCAGCTCTTCGCCTTCTTTTAACTGCTCGCGGCAGTATTTATTCACCAGCGCCTTACTTTCGAGCTTCTCGGCAGGGCTTAATTGGCGCGCTTCACAAAATTCATCCACCGCTTTCAGCAACCCTTGGCTTTGTGCCTTGGGATCCATGCCTTCTACGCAGGATAAGAAGTTTAAGAAGAAATCAGAAACCTTGCGCCCGGCTCGCCCCTTAATAAAGGAGAAGTAGCGCTTAGATTCGGGGCGAATGCGTAGCTCAGTTAAATCTAGGCGTGCGGCTAACTGCATCTTACCCAAGTCTAAGTAGCTGGCGTGACTCACTTCTAACTTTTCAGTCACGGTCACGCTGTCTTTATTATCTAACAGCGCGATCAGTAAATAATGGGCGCCTAACCACTGGTAGCGCACAAAAATCAACACGCCTTGCTCGCTCATATCGAGTCGTTTTAGTTCGCTAAGTAAGCGAGCACTTGCCTGATGACTAAAGGCGGCAAACGTCAGGCTTTGGTCTTCGACGCGCCGTACCAGATCACGAAAGCTGTCGTCTTCGTCATTGAAATAGCCAAAGATCTTGCCCGCTTTGGTGTTGTAAATATGATGCAGCTCGGCCATCAAATGATTAACCGCCGGCCCCGTGGCCAGATCATCCTCACGCGTGGCAAGCTGGGTTTGACCCTGCTCATCCAAAAAGAGGGAATGTACTATGATGTGTTCTATGTCCAAGCTCATAACAGATTGCCGTAGAGTTGCCTGATGGGGTGGGGTATTATAGCCGTCCTGTTATCAAGATACATGATTGAACTTCTATGCCTGTTATTTCCAAGTATGAAAAAGAATTTGACCAGCTATTAAGCGAACTCGAAGCCGTGATGGATAAGCATTTGGCGCCGGCCGACTTACGCTTAATGGTATTAGGTAATTTGGCGACCCATATTATTAATCACCAAATTGCCCCCGGTCGACGCAAAGCCATCGCCGATAAGTTTGCCAAGGTGTTAACCGCGTCGGTAGACACCCAGAAAGGGGCTCACTAAGAGCCTTATTTTATCGCTATCGCTTGAATCTGGCCGAAGGCTAGCCGTCTCTGTTAACGAAACTGCCTAATTATGCTCAAAACTGGTCACCTCTATCGCGACAATGTTTCTCACCTTATTGGCTGGGGACACTGGTTAGTCTTCTTTAACGTGCTGCTCGCCATGTTGGTGGCTAGCCGTTTCTTGTGGATCGCCGGCTGGCCTGACACCATGCTCGGTAGCTTCTATTTGCTGATCAGCTGGGCGGGACATTTCGCGTTTTTGACCTTTTTTACCTATCTGCTGACACTGTTTCCGCTGACCTTTCTGTTTCCTAATTTGCGCACCTTGCAGTGGCTGGCCGCCGCCATTGCCACCACCGGCCTCACCCTACTGCTGGTAGACTCGCAAGTCTTTAGCCTGTTTAAGTTTCACCTTAACCCGACGGTGTGGCGATTATTATTAGAACAAGCACAAACCGAGCAAGCCTCGGGTTGGGGTTGGTTGTTTGTGTGGGTGCCGGTCATATTCTTATTTGAGCTGTGGCTCGCCGGCTGGTTGTGGCGCTGGAGCCAACGCCGCCGGCGCTCGCTAACGTGTCCATTAGCGGTGCCGCTGTTGGTGTGCTTTTTTCTGACCCACAGCCTGCACATTTGGGCAGATGCCTATGTGTATACGCCAATTACCGAGCAAAAGGCCGACTTCCCGCTGTCCTACCCCATGACCGCCAAACGCTTCTTGATCAAGCAAGGCTGGCTGGACGAAGACCAGTACAAAGAGTTATCTAAGCAAACGCCTGATAGCGCTAAGCGTAAGCTCAACTACCCGCTGCGCCCGCTCGTGGTGAACGCACCTGAGCTGGCACCCAATATTTTGCTGGTGGTGGTTGATGGCTTGCGCGCCGATCAGCTCGATGCCATTACCATGCCAAACCTCAATCGTTTTGCCGATCGCCATTTACGCTTTAACAATCACTTGAGTGCCGGCAACGAGACCCAAACGTCACTATTTAGCCTCTTCTATAGCTTACCGGGCCGTTACCAGCGCGATGCCGAGCAAGAGGGCATGGCGCCATTATTGATCGGCGAATTACAACGCCAAGATTATCGTTTTGGCCTATTTGCCAGCGGCGGCTTAGAAAAGCCTGTCTATCAAAAGGCGATTTTTTCCTCATTACGCCACAGCGCACTTACCCCGACTCAAGGTGGCGCTAGCGGCGACAGTCAAAGCGTCGCCGAATTTAATAGCTGGTTGGCACAACAAGATGAGTTACGGCCTTGGTTTTCATTTATCTACTTAGATGCGATTAATGAACTCGACCTGCCCGAGGGCATGACGGGCCCATTTCAGCCCTCATTAACGCAGATTAATCCGGCTGAGCCCTATCAAAATAGCGAGCGCGAGGCGCTGTTTAACCGCTATCGTAATTCGGTGTTTTATACGGATCGCCTACTTGGACAGCTATTATCGTTACCGCAGCCTGCCGTAGATGGCCTAGATAAGCAGCGCGACACTATTATTATTGTGACCGCCGGCCACGGCATGGAATTTAACGATTACGATAATAATATTTGGGGCTCAGGCAACGCCTACTCTTTAGCTCAGCTGCATGTGCCCTTAGTGATTGATTGGCCTGGCCGCGAACAGCCCATGCGCTTTGATTATCCGACCAGTCAACTGGACTTAGTGCCGAGCTTGATGCGCCAAGCCTTAGGCGTACAAAGCCCAGCACGCACTTACAGCACAGGCCAATCACTATTTAAAGCCGATGCGGATCGCTGGCGCTTAGCGTCAGACGAAGATGAATATGCGATTTATCAGCATGATGACATAACGCTATTTAATCGCCGTGGCGACATGCAGTTGTTACGCGCCAAAGACTACCGCCAAGAGTCCGATGGCAGCCCAGAATTATCATTATTGCTGCAAGTGATGAGCGACTTAAATCGTTTTCAGGGCAAGTAGCGTGAGGCGTGAGGCGTGAGGCGTGAGGCGTGAGGCGTGAGGCGTGAGGCGTGAGGCGTGAGGATAATACGACCGTCTTTACGTCAGTCAACACTGTTTATATCTTGGCTGCCAAATATAATGCGCCCATAAAAAAACACCGAACTTTTCAGTTCGGTGTTTTTTACTGCAAGCTGGTTTGACGCGGTTATTACTGTGCGTCTAACAGGCGGCGAGATTGCCAGTAGCGGGTGCGCCAATACACGTTATCTAACCGTGAAATGGTGACTCCGGCACTGGACGAAGCATGGGCAAACTTACCCTCGCCAACATATACGCCGTTGTGCTGAGTGCGTCCGGTGCGAAAAAACACCAAATCGCCGGGCTGCAACTCTTGCTGACTAATCTCTCGGCCCAACTCTACTTGCTCATAAGTACTACGGGGCAATTGCATACCGTACGCTTCTTGATACATGTTGCGCGTAAACGCCGAGCAGTCCATACCGTTTTCATCTACACCACCAAAGCGGTAAGGCGTGCCTTGCCATTTTTTATACACTTGATGCAAGTTACGCACCGCACCAGGAGCCAATCTTGGATTACGCTTCATCGGTGCCGTACTGATACTGTAAGTTAGGGAAGAAGTGGGCTTGTTTGCAACCAACTTTTTTCCTGACTCTTGCTTTGGGCTGCTACTGCAACCGGCAATAAGCAATAAGCCGCTAAGAATAATTACCTTTTTCATAAGAATAATGGCAACCAGTTGTTAATAGGATTGGTGTTAACAATAATGGGCATTAATAGTAATAAATTTCGACCGACCGATAGTAGTGCAAAAGATAGGGACTTTGCAAAAATAATATGAATAAAAACAAGGTTATTTTTAACCAATTACTCGTTTGTGATGCAGATCACCTGATGCTGCCAGCAGATGCCTATGGCTCCTTATCAGGTTCAGAGCGGCTTCGACTGGCACAAATAGCGAATGCCCAGCAGGCCAAACTGTTCTTGCTCGGTCGCTACCTGGTGCGTCAACTCTTGGCGAGCGCAATGCAATTAACGCCGCAGCAGATCCCCATTGCTATCAATCACAAGGGTAAACCTAGCCTACTGATGCCCAATTCGATAGCGACTGACTGGTATTTTAATATCAGCCATACTGGCAGCCTGTTGGCGCTGGCTATCGGTAATCAGGCTCCTTTGGGCGTGGATTTAGAGTCACGCCTGTTATCGAGTGCGCAAATACAGCGCCTAGCGAAACGCTACTTTAATGAAAAAGAACAAGTCTGGCTGGCTCAGCACCCAGATCCCGCCCATTTTTTACGGTTATGGACCCTAAAAGAAGCCGTGCTCAAGGCCCATGGCAGCGGCATTGCCAATAACTTAAATGCCGTGCACTGGTTGCCCTATCAGGCTCATGCCCTGTTTGGCGAGCAGCGCTATCAATTGCAGCATTTTTTATTGTCTCACTCACCCATAGCTCAAGACAAAGAACCAAGTCGTCTGACGCTGGCCATTCAAACTGAGCACGCAGCCCCCTTAACGCTGCTCAAGGTGGCGGATTTAGGACTCATGCTTGAAATTAACGGCCCGCAGCCCAATTTGTATGTAAGTCAGTAGCATGTAAGGCATATCAAGTTATACCCTTACCCCATTCTTTGCTCACTCTTTCTCAGCGAGACGCGTATCTATGATAGTTGACATCAATGTACAGAATTTTCAGCAAGCATTAATTGACGCCTCCATGACCAAAACCGTGGTGATCTTCTTTCATGCCGAAGCTGTGCCCGAATGCCAAGCCATGAGTCCAGTATTGGAAAGACTGATTGGCAGCAATCATGCTCAGCTGGATCTAGCTCGCGTCGACGTTGCCGATCCCCAGCTGCAAAGCCTAGCCTCGCAATTAGGACTGCGTGCCTTGCCCGCTATGGTGGCGTTTAAAGATGGCCAGCCAGTCGATGTACTCGAAGGTCCGCAAGATGAAACGGCCATTACACACTTCTTGGCGCCCTATCAGCCCAATGAGGCCGATCTACTGCTAGATGAAGCCAAACAGACGCTAGGCACAGACCCACAAGCGGCTTATGGCCTGTTGCAGCAAGCGCGAGCGTTAGATGACAGCGCCGCCATTCGTCTCTACTTAGCAGAAGCGGCGTTGGCTTTAAATAAGCTGGAAGAAACCAAGCAGTTGCTCGCCACTATCGGCATGATTGACCAAGACAGCCAATATCAGCATATTTTGGCGCGCTTGGAGCTAGCAGAAGAAGCCGCCGATAGCCCAGCAATACGCGAATTAGAGCAAAAGTTGGCGGCAGAGCCGGACTCTTTAAGCTTAAAAGAAGAGTTAGCCATACAGCTATTTCAAGCCGGTCGCCAAGAAGAAGCGCTGCAATTACTGGTTAGCGTCTTGCAAACCGACTTGGCCTTTGGTGATGCCAGAAAGCACTTCTTAGACATGTTAGTCACGCTGGGCGCCGACCCCATAGCATCGACCTATCGTCGCAAGCTATATAGTATGCTTTACTGATTTATGGTGAGGAGTGAGGCGAGAGGTGTAAGATGTTTTCTTTCGCCTTTACTCCTCACTCTTTACACCTCTCTCCTCACCACATCATCACCAATTACTGGCGATCACTAAGATAACCAATAACGGGCAGACCAGGCGCACGTAGGTGGGCCAGATCCGCCAAAACAGGCTGCTAGACAGTTCAGGCGTGCCTTGTACCAACTCTTCGAATAACTTAGCGCGGCCCCACATCCAGCCCCCAAGCAGCACAAAACCCAAACCCACTAACGGCTGAATTTGCTGGGTCGACAGGCGAATAACGAAGCCAAATAAGCTGCCAAAATTAAGACAAATAATCACGCTCAATACCGCAAGCCCTGAACCCAACAGCCAGGTCATTAACGGCCTAGAAGCCTTAAAGCGCTCAGTGCTATAGGACACGGGCACTTCCAGCATAGAGATAGAGGAAGTGAGTGCCGCTATGCCCATCAGCATAAAAAATACCAAAGACATCACTAAGCCCGTCGGCCCCATGGTCTCAAACAGTGCGGGTAACACGGTAAAAACTAAGGTATCTGAGTCCAATAAGCTGCCGTCATCGGCAAAGATAGTCACCCCATTCTTCATCGCCACAAACATGGCCGGCAAAATCACCAAGCCCGCCAAAAACGCCACGCCGGTATCGAGCAAGGTAATTTGCAGCGCGGTGCGCGGAATATTTTCTTGCTTACTCAGGTAAGAGCCATACATCAACATGGAGCACCCGCCTATGGTCAGCGAGAAAAATGCCTGCCCCATGGCACTGACTAATAACTTAGGCTCCAACACTTTACTGAAATCCGGCACTAAATAATGTTTTAGGCCGGCCATGGCACCCTCTTGGGTGAGGATGTAAAAAAACAACACCAAGAACAGCACAAACAAAGCCGGCATCAACCGCGCCGACCAGCGCTCTATGCCGTTGCGTACCCCGGCTTGCACCACCAAAATGGTCAGCAAATAGAAAATCAAGGTGCCCACAATGTTACGGCCCAAGCCAAAGGCTTGCAGCCACTCGGTGGCAGTGTCCCAACCCAAGATGCGCGTTAGGGCCGCCGCCAAGAAGGCCAGCAACCAACCGGCCACTATGGCATAAAAGGTCAGCACTAGGCTCGGCACCAGCATACCCACATACCCCACAGCGCCTGCGAGTGTCTTTTGCAGTGAGGTACGGCCCAGTTTGCGTACCGAGTCCACGGGATTAGCTTGGCCGTAGCGGCCAATAGCCACTTCCATCACCAGCATGGGGAAACCCAGCAGCATCACTAACAGTAAATACGCCAATAAAAAGGCGCCCCCGCCATTACTGGCCGCTTGGGTGGGGAAACCCCAAATATTACCAAGGCCGACCGCAGCACCGGCGGCAGCCATGATAAAACCAAAGCGTGAGCCAAAGTGTTCTCTCACTGTGTTGTCCTTATTACATTTATTGGTTAAACGTTTTTCTGCTCAAGTACCGGCACCGCATCATCATTGGGCCAAGCGTTAAATACCGCCTTAACTAGCGTTGCCAGCGGTATGGCGAAGAATACGCCCCAAAAACCCCACAGGCCGCCAAAGAGCAGCACGGCCACGATAATGGCAATCGGATGCAAGTTAACCGCCTCCGAGAACAAGATGGGCACCAAGACGTTGCCATCCAGCGCCTGAATAATACCGTAGGCCACCATTAGGTAGAAAAACGGTGCACTAAATCCCCATTGGAACAGCCCCACCATGGCCACAGGTACAGTCGCCGCCGCCGCCCCTATGTAGGGGATCAATACCGAAAAGCCGACCAATACCGACAGCAGCAAGGGGTAACGCAAGTCGAGCATGATAAAGGTGATGTAGCTAACGCCGCCGACGATAAAGATTTCTATCACCTTGCCACGGACATAATTGGCAATTTGTACGTTCATTTCGCGCCATACTCGCGACACTAACTCACGATTACGCGGCAAGTAGCGGCGGCTACTGTTCATTAACTCACGCTTATCTTTGAGCATGAAGAACACCAATACCGACACCAAAATCAGATACACCATTAGCACTGCGGCATTGGTAAGGGAATTGAACGACACGCTTAATATCTCATTAGCCGAGCCAAGTAAGCGGCTGCGGCCGTCGTCGAGCACGCTTTGCATCAAGGTTACATCGACGATTTCTGGATAGCGCTCAGGGAGCGTAAGCAGCACATCCTGAGTGCTGGTGATCATACTGGGTATTTCGCGAGCCAAGTTGGCCATTTGCGACAAAAACGTCGGTACTATGCTAACCAAAGACAAAATAACGACGATAGCGAACAGCAGCTGCACCAGTGCCGTGGCCAACACCCGTTTAAATCCCCAGCGTTCCAATCGGCTCACCGGCCAATCCAATAAATAGGCAATCACCACGGCGGTAAACAGCGGCGCCAAAATATGACCTAAGAAATAGACGACCACAAAGCCAAACAGCAGGCTCAAAAACAGCGCCACAGCACCGGGATCGGTAAACCGCGTTCGGTACCAATGCTTCAGAATGTCTAGCATGCAATTCTTTCCTTATGGGACCTTGGTAATAAGTAATGTCAACACGCGGCCATCGTCACTCTCTTGAATGACACTGTGCCCCATGCGTAATAAGTAACGGGGGATGTCTTGGCGAGATCCGGCATCTGAGATGCACAAGCGCAATTGCTGTCCCGCCGCAGCACCTTTAAGCCACAACTTAGCCTGCAATAAGGGCCTTGGGCAGCGCCAGCTGCTGGCATCCAGTGTTTCCACCTCGCCTCCGATAAATGTTATAAATTATCCCTTGCTGGGCGCAGTTAAACAATGCTTGTTACGCCTTATGGGGGCAGGTATTCTGCTATAAGCACATCATAAAACAAGGTAATTAAAATGAGGTTTCCTGCGGCTAGGATGGCACTGGCATTTTCTCTGCTTATTTTGACACCTTTACAAGCCGCCAACGGTTTACCCGATATCGGCACCGCCGGCGTCAGCGCTATGTCTATTGAACGAGAAGCCCGTTTTGGTGAGGCCTTTATCCGTTTTGCTCGCGCCAACCAAGCTGTGATTGACGATCCTGTACTTAATGAATACGTGGCCGATCTTGGGCTTAAGTTACTCTCCCAAGCAGATGCGGTGCGTTTCCCGTTTCAGTTTTTACTGATTAACGACGACACCATTAACGCCAGTGCCTTTCTCGGTGGCGTAGTACAGCTGCATACCGGCTTATTTTTATATGCGGAAAACGAAAGCGAGTTGGCGTCTGTTATCGCTCACGAAATCACCCACGTCACCCAACGCCACATTGCCCGCTATTTAGAATCTCAGTCTCGTAGCACACCACTCACCGTAGCGGGTTTAGTCGGCTCAGTTGCCTTAGCCGTGGTTAATCCACAAGCCGGCATGGCCGCCTTACAAACTACCCTTGGCTTAAAGATGCAGTCGGCGATTAACTACACGCGCGACAACGAGCTGGAAGCGGATCGCATTGGCTTGCGTCTCTTAAGTAATGCAGGTTTTGATCCTGATGCCATGGCTAGCTTCTTTCAAAAACTCGCCGATAAGTATCAATTTGCCAGCGCGCCACCGCCCATGCTGCTCACGCACCCTTTGCCCACCAGCCGTATTGCCGAAGCGCGTAGTCGGGCACAAGACTACCCGAAGAAAAACCATCCGGCCAGTTTAGGCTTTCAGATGGCAAAGGCACGGGTCATGGTGCGTTTTCAGCGTAATGCCGGCCCAGATCTGGATCGTTTCTTTGCCCAAGAAGCCAAGCAAACCAATGGTGCTTGGCAAACTGACGCCGCCCACTATGGCCAAGCGTTGGCCTTGCTACAAATAAATAAAGAAGACTTGGCAAGGCCCATTCTGACGGAGCTTGCACGCCGCCACGTGAATAATATCTTTATTTTGGATGCGCTCACCGACTTAGATAATGCCCAAGATAAACACCAAGCGGCCATTACCCGCTTACAGCAAGCACAACAGCAGCTACCCAATAACCAAGTGGTGATGATCAACCTCGCCGACAGCCTGCTGCAAGCAGACCGCCAACAAGAAGCCGTAACCTTGCTCGACAACTACTTGCGCCGTAATCCAGAAAACCCCTTGGCCTGGGATCTCATTGCCCAAGCCTATCGGCCCTTGAACAATGAGTCGGCGTTTCGCCAAGCGCAGGCAGAAGTCGCCGCCCTTAAAGGTCGCTATGAGGTAGCAGTCGATCAAATGGAAATTGCCACTAATCTGTCCACAGACAGCATGCAGCGTGCCCGCCTCGGAGCGCGTCTGGTACAACTGCGCCAGCAACAAACGGAGTGGGAAGAGTTGCGCAAATAGCCTTAAAGACAGCTGTAAGCGATCAGCTTTAAGCTGTCAGCTAACCCCTTTCAAAAACAAAACCGGCATCTTGGTGCACATCAAGATGCCGGTTTTTTGGTTTCAATCTTTGGTTTTACTTACGGCTTACCGCTTCAAGCTTACGGCTGTGTCTTCTGCCAATACTTATCCTGCCAATTAGCAATATCTTCGGGTTTTAATTCCCCTTGGTGGGTATCTACCAATTTACCTTTAGGATCCAGTACCAAGGTAGTGGGCAAGGCGCGGGGAGATTCAAACGGCCAAGGGCCGGCCAGTTTTGCCACCACCGGCATGGCCAGTTGATAGCGCTGACTCAAGTCTTGTAAAGCCTGATTCGATAAGGCATCAAAGCTCACCGCCAGTACCGCAGGCCCACCACTTTTACTGAGTTCATTAAGCAGTGGCATCTCTCGCAAACAAGGCGCGCACCACTCGGCAAAGTAATTCACCACTAGCCATTGGCCTTTATAATCGTTCAAGGTTTGCTGTTCGCCAGTAGCTAAGGTCAAACTGGCTGGCTCCTTGCAGCCGGTGACAACCGCCATTAAAGCCAGTATGACCACATATCCTGCATTACGCTTTTTCATCCGCCGTCTCCTCTATTGCCACTGCCATGGCTACTTTTATACCCTAGTGAGCATTATCACAGTACAATCCCCCTATTCGCACTCGAGAACGCCGCATGCTGGCGTGAGTGTTTGAGGTTATCGCATCCTACTGGATGCCGCTCTATTTATGAGGAGTCTGTAATGAGTCTGTCTATCTATCATAACCCGCGCTGCTCCAAAAGCCGCGAGACACTGGCCTTACTCGAAGCGCGCGGGCTGAGCCCTGAGATTATCAAATATCTCGACACGCCACCTAACGCAGATCACATTAGCCACTTATTGAGCCTGCTCGGCATGAGCTCGGCGCGCCAATTAATGCGTACCAAAGAAGACAGCTACCACCAGCTTAATCTGGCAGCAGAACACGATGAGCAGGCATTGATCGCCGCTATGGTGACCCACCCTAAGTTGATCGAGCGCCCAATAGTGGTCAACGGCAATCAAGCCGCCTTGGGCCGCCCGCCCGAGCAAGTGTTGGATATCTTATAATGACCACCCAAATTGCACGCGCATTGGCGCTCATTGGCTATTTTGGTTTAATGCTGTGGGTCATTTTATGGCACGGGTTTATCTCACCGTCGCCGCACTTAAGCCTAACCTTTATGCTGATCATCTGGCTGCCTTGGTTGCTTATTCCCATCAAGGGCATACTGCAAGGTAATCCCTACACTCACGCTTGGAGCGTGTATCTGCTGCTGCCTTACTTTTTACACTCAGGCGTGCTGCTATGGACAGATGAAGGTGAGCGCTGGTTGGCGATAGTCGAGTTGGTGTTGGCCAGCACTATGTTTATTGGCAACATGTATTACGCCAAATTACGCGGGCGCGAGCTAGGCTTGAGTATTCGGCGCAAGAAAGAAGTTTAAAATAAAGCTGTCAGCTTTAAGCTATCAGCCGTAAGAAAACCATAAAACCCCGAGTCGGCAGATTCGGGGTTTTTCTTTGCTACAGATAAGATGCCAAGCGAGAGAAAGAGCATTTTTGCCACGGAATCCACGGACAAAAGCTAGTCCAAGAGCGACCAGAACAAAGAACTTTGATTTGTTGGAGTTTACCTCTGGTTAGTCTCTTTAGTAGGATTCGCTCTTATCTCTATTTTTCTGTGGATTCAGTGGATTCAGTGGCAAGAAAATTTTTAGTCTTTAGCTTATGACTGGCAGTAGTTCCTCAGGTTCTGGGCTGCAAATGCTTGGACCAATAGTTTTCTAGGCGGCGAAAACCCCATACTAAGGCGAAGGTCAGGCACATATATAACAAGCCGGCGGCCAAGAAGGCTTCAAAGGGCGAGTAGTAACGGGAGTTGACGATGCGCGCCGCACCGGTTAAATCCACGATAGTAATAATGCCGGCCACCGCCGAGCCATGCAGCATAAAAATCACTTCATTACTGTAGGCCGGCAAGGCACGGCGAAATGAATTCGGTAAAATGATACGCCGCAGCGTGGTGAATTTACTCATGCCATAGGCGTACGCCGCCTCTACTTGACCGGTGGGCATGCCATTAATGGCGCCGCGAATGATCTCTGCGGTGTAGGCGCTGGTATTTAAGGTGAAAGCTAACAGCGCACAAAACCAAGCCTGACTAAATAACTGCCACGCCATGGACTCTCGCAACCCTTGCCATTGCCCTGCGCCGTAATAAATCAAAAACAACTGCACCAATAAGGGCGTGCCGCGAAAAAAATAAATATAAGCCCAAGCAGGCCCTTTGATTAACCAATGGCGACTATTGCGCCCTATGGCTAGCGGCACGGCTATCACCAAGCCAATAACTAACGACAGCGCCACTAACCAGACGGTGGTGTAAAAGCCCTGCCAATAGACAGGCCATTCATTGGCAATAATAGTGAAGTCCATATCCCCTCCTATCTAAGCGGGCTCGCGTGGCTAGCGCTATCGGGTAGGCAACGAATAATGGTGCTCGGCCCACTTTAGTAGCCCAGTAGAAATACTGGTAAATAAGAGAAAGGTCAGCGCCACCGCCATGTAAAAGGTAAAGGGCAATTGCGTGGCACCGGCGGCCAGCCCCGCCTTTCGCACCATGTCATCTAAGCCAATAATCGACACCAGCGCCGTAGTTTTAAGCAACACCAGCCAGTTATTGCCAAGCCCTGGCAATGCGTGGCGCATCATTTGTGGCAACAAGATGCGGCGCAGCACTTGGTTTTTGGTCATGCCATAGGCGCGCGCCGCTTCTAGCTCGCCGGCATCCACCGCCAACATGGCACCACGAAAGGTTTCCGTCATATAGGCGCCAAAGATAAAACCTATGGTCAGCACACCGGCAATAAAGGGGCTAATTTCCATATAATCCGGCACATAGCTGGTCCATTGGTGGGCGGGATTATCACCGCCAAACCACCCATTGAGGCGCTCATTTAAGGATAATAAGGCATAGTTAAGCAGCACTTGGCCGCCAAAAAATAACAGCATCATCAGCACTAAATCGGGAATACCACGTATTACCGTGGTATAGAGGGTAGCCAGCCAACGGGCCGGCTTAAAAGTGGAGAGTTTAGCCAGCGCACCCAGCAAGCCCAGCGCTAAGGCTAGCAGTAGAGAAAGTAGCGCCACTTGTAGGGTGAGCTCGGCGCCTTGCAATAAGGAGCTTGCATATCCTTTTAAGTCCAGCATCACTCCCTCCTTTAATATTGGCTGCCACATATTGACGGCCAAGCTTGGAGCCTAAAACAAACGGCCCTGAGTAAGCCTGCACGCCACGTTAAGCGCGCACTACACTCATGAGTGGCGTTTATTCGCCATAAACGTCGTACTCAAAATACTTGTCATTCACGGCTTTGTATTTGCCATTTTCTCTGAGCTCACCAATGGCTTTATTCAGCATCTGCTTCAAGTCTTGGTCTTGCTTGCGCACCGCTATGCCAAAACCTTCGCCAAACCATTTCTCATCGGTAATAGAAGGGCCAACAAAGGTATATTGGTCACCACCCTCTTTATTGAGCAGCCCCTCTTCAATGGCGGTGGCATCGAGAAAGACATAATCAACGCGGCCAGACTTCAAATCCAAGTAAGCCTCATCAGCGGTGCCGTAACGCACTAATGCCAATTCTTTACCGAAATTCTCACTTAAGTATTTATCGTGGGTGGTGGCAATTTGCACGCCCACTTTCTTACCCTTTAGCCCTTCTTTGCTTAGCTCAAGCGTCGCGTCTTTTTTGGCCACAAACTTGTTGGGAACCAGTGCATAGCGATTGGTAAAATCCACGGTGCGCTGTCGCTCTTCGGTGATCGACATGGCGGCAAGAATAGCGTCGTATCTACGCGCTAACAGTGCCGGTATTATGCCGTCCCAATCTTGGGCAATCAGCTTACACTTCACCTGCATCTGTTCGCACAGCGCATTGGCCATATCCACATCGAAACCTTGCAGCTGACCTTTTTCATCAGTCCAAGAAAACGGCGGATAGGCGCCTTCAATAGCAAAACGTACTGTCTTCCATTCCTTGGCGTGTACCGCACCCGCTGCCAGCGAGGCCATAATGGCACCGGCGATTAACAGTTTTTTCATCATATTACTCCTTGTATTACGATTGGTTTTACTAACAACGTCACTGTCTTACTCACGGCTTTATTGCTTTTTTTGCTAAATGGGCCGCTCACCGCACTTTAATAAACAGAGGAAATAAACTGCTTAAAGCGCTCCGAGGTCGGATTAGCAAATACCTGCTTAGGATCCCCTTGCTCCTCTACGCGCCCTTGATGTAAAAACAGTAATTTATTCGACACTTCACGAGCAAAGCTCATCTCGTGGGTCACCACCAACATGGTGCGCCCTTCTTCGGCAAGGCTCTTCATCACCGCCAAGACTTCACCAACCAGCTCAGGATCCAGTGCCGAGGTAGGCTCGTCAAATAACATAACTTGCGGCTCCACCGCCAAGGCGCGGGCGATGGCGGCTCTTTGTTGCTGACCACCAGATAGATGATTAGGGTAGGCATCCCGCTTCTCATACAAACCGACTTTTTGTAACAAAGCCTCCGCCTGGGCTATAGCCTGCTTTTTCGGCACGTTAAGCACCTGAATTGGCACTTCTATGATGTTTTCCAAGATGGTCATGTGTGACCACAAATTAAACCCCTGAAACACCATGGCAAGACGCGAGCGAATGCGCTCCACTTGGCGCATATTAGCCGGCTGGCGCTCGCCGTTTTTAGCGGTGCGCATCTCAATCAATTCACCGTGCAGGCGCACCTCGCCGGCGCTGGGAATTTCCAGTAAATTAATGCAGCGTAACAAGGTCGACTTGCCGGATCCCGAAGCGCCAATAATGGAGATCACGTCGCCCTGCTCGGCCGTCACATCTATGCCTTTTAGTACGTCAAGCGAGCCAAAACTTTTATACAGGCCCGTCACCTCAAGGGCTGGTTTATTCATGGCGAATCCTTGCTGCACGGGCCATTACGACCTAAAACCATCACCAGCTAACAGTTGCTAAATTAACAACTGTGTAACGAGCACTAAAAGCTAGCAGCTGTTTAGGCCAATAACAATAGAATGCCTTTTTCTGCTGCGTTAACTGTGTCTAAGACCATAAAAATAGTAAAAACAAGTCGTTAACTCGAACTCCGTTAGACTAGTTTAGCCACTCGACTGCGGCTAGACTTGGCCTTTAGTCACACGGGAGACTCACTCCTCGGGACCAGATAAGTGTAAACTAGCCTGCATGTCGATTAGCCGTGCATCTATTATTGCCCATACCCTAATTCTTCATTCGCCCCGCTATTATGGGAAGTTAATCCTTATGTATTCCGGCTTATTACTGGTGTTATTACCGCTCGCACTGGGCTATTGCATACCTTGCCGCTCAACAGGCATTTTACGGCTGCTAAATCTGGCGGTGGCGCGCATGGTGTATCTGATTTTATTTTTAATGGGCATCAGCCTTGCCTTCGTCGATAATCTGGTCAGCCACTTAGGTACAATTTTTAGCGTCAGCCTAGTGTTTTTGGCCTGCATTAGTGTGGCCAACTTAAGCGCCCTGTGGTGGCTAGACCGCCGCCATAATCGTCTTGAGGGCACCATTGGCGCGCCTTTACTCAGTAAGTGGCGTTTATTATTAGACTCTGTGTGGTTGTGTGCGGTGATCTTAGCCGGTGTGGCCATAGGCCAAGTATTAGATGCCAGCTGGTTTGCGGTAGACACCTTAAGCGAATGGGCGCTGATGCTACTGTTACTGCTGATTGGCATACATCTGCGCAACTCCGGTATGCCGCTGCGGCAAATTTTGCTTAATCCCTGGGGGTTAAAAATTGCAGGGTTAGTCTTGGTCAGCTCTTGGTTTGGCGGTGCGGCGGGCGCTTGGGCTTTAGGCATGCCTTTAGCCCAAGGCTTGGCGTTTTCATCGGGTTATGGTTGGTATTCGCTGTCGGGGATCTTAATTACCGACCAACTGGGACCGGTACTGGGCAGCGCCGCTTTTATTAACGATCTCGCCCGCGAGCTGTTCGCCATCATGTTGATCCCCACTCTAATGCGCCGCTTTCCCTCGGCCGCCATCGGCTATGGCGCCGCCACCGCCATGGACTTTACGCTGCCGGTGTTACAACGCAGTGGCGGTGTGTCCGTGGTACCTGTGGCCATCGTCTCGGGCTTCATCTTGAGCTTGGCCGCCCCCATTTTTATGCTGGGTTTTTTATCATTGGGTTAAGCCATAGCCGAAAGCTAGAAGCTAGAAGCTAGAAGCTAGAAGAAAGCCTATGATTGTGGTCTTAAGTATTTTTCTTACCGCTTTCAGCTTCTGGCTTAAAGCTTTCCCTTAAGAGCTAATTGCGGCTAAATTGCTCTGTTATGGTCGGAATATCCCTTTATTTCTTGCACCTTGGCGCTCAATCAGTATTGTGAATAGAGATTTTGATTTATTTACTTCCAAAGGAAGGACACTTGATATGAAAACTGTAGGTTTGGTCGGTTGGCGCGGTATGGTGGGATCGGTATTAATGAGCCGCATGGTGGAAGAAGGCGATTTTTCCCGTATTAAACCGGTCTTTTTTACTACCTCGCAAGCGGGCCAAGCGGCTCCGGACTTCGGCACAGATGCCGGTACCCTGCAAAATGCCTACGATATAGAAGCCCTCAAGGCGCTGGACGTAGTTCTTACCTGCCAAGGCGGCGATTACACCAAAGAAGTGTATCCAAAACTTCGAGCAGCAGGCTGGAACGGCTACTGGATTGATGCGGCATCTGCACTGCGCATGGAAGACGATGCCTTAATTATCTTGGATCCGGTCAACGGCAACAAAATTCAAGACGCATTAGCCAATGGCGCCAAAACCTTTGTCGGCGGCAACTGTACCGTGAGCTTAATGCTGATGGCGCTGGGCGGTTTGTTTGAACATGACTTAGTGGAATGGGTAGCTGTATCTACCTATCAAGCGGCCTCCGGCGGCGGCGCGCGCCACATGCGTGAGCTAGTTAGCCAAATGGGCATCTTGCACAATGAAGTCAGCGACGAATTGGCGGATCCCGCTTCTGCCATTTTAGAGCTAGAGCGCAAGGTGACCGAAAAAACCCGCAGTGGCGACTTGCCGACCGATAACTTCGGCGTGCCCCTAGCCGGCAGCTTGATCCCGTGGATTGATACTCAGCTGGAAAACGGCCAAAGCCGCGAAGAGTGGAAAGGCCAAGCCGAGACCAACAAGATCTTGGGCGTTAGCCAAATCATTCCGGTAGACGGCCTGTGCATTCGCATTGGCGCACTGCGCTGTCATAGCCAGTCGTTCACCATTAAGATGAAAAAAGACTTACCAATCAGCGAAATTGAGCAAATTTTGGCTGCCAATAACGATTGGGTGAAAGTGATCCCTAACGATCGCCAAGCCTCTATGGAGCAACTGACGCCTGCCGCCGTAACCGGTACCTTAACCGTACCCGTAGGTCGTTTGCGCAAGCTAAATATGGGTCCTGAATATCTGTCCGCCTTCTCGGTAGGCGATCAGTTGTTATGGGGTGCCGCCGAGCCGCTGCGCCGCATGCTGCATTTGTTGCCATAAGACTGACTATTTTAAGTTAGTTACACTATCAAGCCCGCCATTTGGCGGGCTTTTTTATGGATGAGTAAGAGTGAGGGGTAAATAGTGAAGAGGACGAGCTAACTGCAAACCCAAGATCCTGACGTGCGGCACATGACGGCGTAAATTCGAAACGTGGCCTGGTGTTTAACGATAGAAATTTCTTTTCAAATCTTATCCCTATTTTTCCGTGCATTCCGTGTTCTTCCGTGGCAAAAAATTCTCTTGTTGTTGGTTTCGACTGCGTCGAAATGCGAGAGCAAGCGTTCGCCTACAAGCTTACCGCTGCCCAAGCGCCTAGATTTAGTGGCATGCGTCTTTAGTGTTAAACAAAACTTGTTCACAAAATCGCCTCGGGTTAGGATCTGCCTCCTTTTTGCCGATCACTTGAGGCTCTCATGAAAACATTCATTCCTAGCAAAGATGCTGCGCTGGAAGACTCTATTAGCTACTTTCAGCAACAACTCATCCAGCTTGGCTTTGATATTGAAGAAGCCTCTTGGCTCAACCCTGTGCCTAACGTGTGGTCGGTACATATTCGCGATAAAAGCTGTGGCCTATGTTTTACCAACGGTAAAGGCGCCAGCCAAAAAGCTGCACTGGCGTCGGCATTAGGCGAGTACTTTGAGCGTTTGGCGACTAACTACTTTTTTGCCGACTTTTACTTGGGCCAAAACATAGCCGACGGCGACTTCGTGCATTACCCCAATGAAAAGTGGTTTACGCTGACCGACGATAACAGCTTGCCTAAGGGCATACTGGATGACTACACCCGCGGCTTCTACGACCCGGAAGGCGAGCTGACCGCCGACATGCTGATCGACTTGCAGTCTGGCAACGACAATCGCGGCATCTGTGCCCTGCCTTTTGAGCGTCAAGGTGATTTAGAAACCGTTTATATTCCCATGAATATCGTCGGCAACTTATACGTGTCTAACGGCATGAGCGCCGGTAACACCCGCACCGAAGCCCGCACTCAAGGCCTGTCTGAGGTGTTTGAGCGCAGCATTAAGAATCGCATTATAGCTGAGCGCATCAGCCTGCCGAAAATTCCTGCCGAAGTGTTAGCCCGCTATCCGCATATTGAAGCGCCGATTGCCGCATTAGAAGCCGAAGGCTATCCCATTCATGCCTTCGATGCCTCACTGGGCGGGGAATATCCGGTGATCTGCGTGGTGTTATTTAACCCTAACAACAGCACCTGTTTTGCTTCATTTGGTGCTCATCCGCGTTTTGAAGTGGCGTTAGAGCGCACCGTGACCGAGCTATTACAGGGTCGCAGCCTCAAAGATTTAGACGTGTTTGTGCCACCGTCGTTTGAAGATGACGAAGTGGCAGATCACCATAATCTGGAAACGCACTTTATCGACTCGTCGGGTTTGATCAGCTGGGACTTGTTCCAAGACCAAGCCGATTATGAGTTTGCGGACTGGGACTTTAGCGGCACGTCAGAGCAAGAGTTTACCCACCTATTAGCGATTTTTGACCGTCTCAAGCAGCCTGTTTATATCGCAGATTACGAGCACTTAGGCGTGTATGCTTGCCGTATTTTGGCGCCGGGTATGTCGGACATTTATCCGGCCGACGACCTCACCATGGCCAACAACAACATGGGTGCGCATTTGCGCGCCACCTTGTTAAGCCTGCCAGAAAGTGATGCAGATGCCGAGCAGCTAATGAGCTTGTATGAGTTGTTAGAAGAAGAAGGTTTCGATGACTTTACGCGTATTCGTGAACTGCTGGGCATTGCCTCTACTAAGGGCACCGCTTGGCACACCTTGCGCATCGGCGAGCTGAAATGCATGTTAGCCTTAGCGGCCAATGAGTTAGCGTTAGCGCTGGAATACGCCGACTGGACCTTGAGCTTTAACGCTTCTGTATTTAGCGATGAGCGTCATCGTTATTATCGCTGCTTAAAAGCCGCCCTTGAGCTGCATTTGAGCGAAGACCGTGATCCCGCTCAGTATATCTCGGCTTTTAACAGCATGTTTAGTGAAGACACGGTAACGCAAGTGTGGGCACAAATTGCAGGCCAAGCGCGTTTTCATGGCCTAACTCGAGCCGATGAAAGTTTAGCGGACTTCCCTACTCATCAGGCTCTACTGGCGGTGTATGAGAAGTTACAACAAGCGAAGCGTCAACACGCCGCAAGCCAATAGCGAGAAGCTAGAAGCTAGAAGCTATACAAAGCAAAAACCGGCCTAGGCCGGTTTTTTTATGTCTAATGAAGAGCTTAAATAAAACTACTTATCAGTTAAGACTTTTTGTCTTTCAAAATTTCTTTTAAGCCTGCTACATCTACAGCCCCTGGAATTAAGGTGCCGTCAGGGAACACTAAGGCTGGAGTACCGTTCAAGCCTAAGCTTCTAAACAAACTCAGATTTTGATTAAGCTTATCCGATACTTTTTTATCGTCAGCGGCAGCCAATAAGGCCTTGCTATCTAAACCGGCTTTGTCGGCAATGCTCGCCAAGGCGGCACTTGACACTTTCTTTTGGTTCATCAGAGCTTGATGCAGCTCTTCATACTGGCGAGGAGACTCCATGGCAGTAGCCAAGGCCAAGCGAGCCGCTTGTACTGAGTCTGGGCCTAAGATGCCGAGATCTTTCACTATGATCTTCAGCTCAGGCTCTTCTTTGATCATGGTCAGCAAGGTTGCATTCATACGATGGCAATAAGGGCAGTTGTAGTCGGTGAAATACACCACTTCTATCTTGCCCTTAGGGTTACCCATGATGCCGTCGGTTTTATTGGCGAACAGCTGCTGTGACTGTTGTTTAAGCTGCTTAGAAAATTCGGCTTGGCTCGTCAGCTGATCTTTTTCTTCCAGCTTGATAATGGCTTCGCGCAAAATTTCAGGCTGTTCAAGCAAGGTTTCGCGCACCAACTTTTGGAATTCGGCACGGCTCATTTCCGCTTGAGCGGGAGCAGCAGACAATAGGCTCAAGGCTAACATAGGCGCCAAGGCGGGTAGGAACTTAACAGTCATCAGCATCTCACATAAAAAGGATGAAAAGGCAGCCTACCAGACCAGCAGTCGCAGCTGAAGGCTTATATTATTTATTAATAATATAATCACGATCCCGATAGGTGCAGAGCCACTGCGGTTTAAACACCACCAGCACGGTAATGGCCATGCCATTGAGCAAGGCTTCGGGGAATAACAATAACGGCAGCACACTCAGATAATTATCAAAGACTACCTGCCAACTGTGTTGCTCAGTCCACACCATAAAGCCCGAGAACAGTAAGATTTTTAAGGTGATAGTGAGAGCGGCATTCAAGAAACCGGCGACAAAAATATAAACAAACAAGTGGCGATACAAATAGCTGTAAGTTAATAAAAACAGCAAGTAGCTAGCACTGAGCGGCACTATCACACCCAGCAATAAATTAGGCCCAAACATGGCCCAAGACTCAAAACCAAAGAGGGTGACCAGCAGTAAGCTTAACGCGGCCATCAGCATGCCCATGCGCCAACCCAGTAAGAGCGCAATCGTGGTTAAGCCCAGAAAGTGTACTTCTAAACCCGGTTTTACACCCGCTTGCAGCATCCATAACGGCACCAAAGCAATGGCCGCACCAAAGCACAGATGATGACGGACTTTATCATTCAGCCAAGTCTGCCAATCAAAGCTCCAAGCCGCACCTAGCAGCACTAAGATGCCTATTATTATCACTTTATGCTCCTGTTATGCTCGAATATATGCCCACTCCAAGGTCATAAATATAACTCAGCACCAGCAAAAGCTGTATGGCTCGCGTGAGGTAACCCCGCTTTTCTCAGCGCTCAGCGCTTAACGCTCAGCGCGACCAGAATGACATGTGTCAGCTAGCAGCTGCAGAACTATCTAGAAGAGCCAAGCTCATCCATGGGCTGTTAGTTTTTGGCTGTTATTTTTTAACCAGGCTATAGCTGAGCTTATCCAAGGTGACGGTGACCGACAGCTGGCGATTTTCCACATGGCTAATTTGTATTAATTGATAATCTAATGCCGGTGCTACCCAAAAGCGCGTTTTACGTTTACTGTTACCGCGGTCCCGCTCCACAATCAAACTTTCATAAGGGCCGATACCGGTATTCACCACTTCTTTGCCGACCACATTAAAGGTGGTTATCTTAATTTCGCCATCACGCGCTATCGGGTAGGTTAACGTCGTTTTGCCAGCCATTAAGTCGCAACGGGCTTCAAAGAAAAAACTCACCGGATCAAAAGCCTCTCCGTTAGTAGGGACTAACTTATCACCGTGTTTATCCTGAAACAGCGCCATCTTGGTCTTTTGGTCAAACACCAGCCGTTCTTCATTACGCGTACCTAGGTATTTGGTTTTATAGCTAAAGGTTTGGGGGGTGGCGGTACAGTTTTTCCAGCTAAAGCTGGCTTGTTGATCCACGTCTAACAGCCAGTGCGCCAGCGAAAAGTGCACATTATAGTTACCCTTATTACGGTCAATTTTTAAGGTATTCACGCCGCGGGTTTTGTCACCATTGAGTAGCACACTATATTCAGCACTTAAATGATCAATATCTTGGGCGAAAGCCGAGGCACTGGTGAGTACCAGCGTCAGTAGCCATAAAAATGGTTTGGTCATCAACATTTCCTTATCTGGGTCTCTGCCTGTGTGACGTTTAGCTATCTTGAATCGCTAGAGATTTTGCACATCTGGTAAGCGTTGTGCCAACCATACACCAACTAGACCTAACAAAGAAAATACCAAGATCACCACGAAATTAGAGAATAATGCCAGCAACATGCTCAAGGCGCCGACCAGCAGTAATAATATGCCCATCAGCGTATTACTCACCGCCACATAATCGGTGCGTCTATTTCCGCCCGCCAAATCCACTAAATAGGTTTTTCGCCCGACTCGTACTCCGGCATGAGCGACACTCAAGATAAACACCACAATGGCAAAGTAGCCACTAAAAGTGCTGCCAGACCATAAACTTAAATGCAGCCAAACCACTAACCCCAGTATCGATGCTAAGGTGGCCGCCCATTGCATCACGCGCTTAGAGGAGTAATCTGCCAGCCGGCCCCATACCCAGCTACTGACAAATTGGGCCAAGCCTTGCGCTATCACTAAGCCGCCCAACACTTGCATGCGGCTATCTTCGGCTTGCGCCAACAACACATAATAAGGCGTCACCAAAGCCGTGGATAATAGCAAGGTGCGCACCACTAAAAAGCGAGCAAAATTGGCATCTTCTTGTACTAATTTCAGGCTTGACCAAGCTTGGCGCCAGCCATTTACGCCGCCAGAGGTAGCACCCGGTTCCTCAACTATGGCCCAGTAGCAAAGCATGCCAAGCCCCCACACTCCAGCCGCCAACAGCAAAATAGTCGCATAACCCCACACCGGAATATCATTTAAACGACTCAGTACTAAGCCAAATACCAGCCCTATACCACCGGCCCAACTGGCACCCAAGCCCGTCACCTTGCCCCGCTCGCGCTTTGGCACCGTCTTACCTAACACGTCTTTAGCGGCAATAGAGCACAAGCCTCGGGACACACTCATTACCGTCAATAAGCCCAATAATAAACAGCCCGCCACCCAACCCGAGCTAAGCATGGCCACCACCGCCATCAGCACCAAGCATAAGGCTTGCAAGCCTGCGCCCCACAGCCAGGCGCTTTTTCGATAAGGCATGCGCCGCACATAAGCGCCCAACATAATTTGCGGCAGCATGGAGCCACTTTCACGTATGGGCACCAGCCAGCCGATAAGCCACACAGGTGCGCCTAATGCTTGAAACAGCCAAGGTAATACGGTTTTAGCATTGGTCATCAGCTCGCTCAAGGCACTGGCCACTTGAGCCAGGATTAACTTGCTGCGATTACCTTTCACCACTTGGCAGTCTGCATCGGGAATATCTTGGCATAGGCGAGTATCATCCTCAGACAGTATTATCTGCCACATAGCGCGGGGCGCGGTCTGGCTGGGGCGTTTAAATGTCATGCATTCCCTCACGGATCACGAAAATCGATTCATCTGGTTCTCAGTTTACGCTTAAGACCTTATGATTATGAGTCATTAGGCTCTCTTTTATGAACCGCATGCAGACCCAAGGACTCAATAACTCATGGACACAGGCTATCGCATTATTATTGCCGATGATCATCCTTTGTTTCGCAATGCGCTGCACTTAGCCGTCAGCCAGGCGGTAACGGGCGTTGTACTACAGGAAGTAGACTGTATCGATCAATTAATGCAGCTATTAGCCGAGCAGACTGAGGTGGACTTATTATTGCTGGACTTGAAGATGCCAGGCGCCAGTGGTTTTTCCGCCCTTGCCAGCTTGCGCCATCTTTACCCTGAGCTACCTGTGGTCATCGTCTCAGCCACCGAAGAGCCCGCAGTGGTGCAGCAAGCCATGCATTTTGGCGCCATGGGTTTTATTCCTAAATCCACGCCGCTGCCGGCGTTAGTCGCCGCCTTGCACGCCATTTTAGCCGGTGATACTTGGTTTCCGGTCGGTGTTAGCCTAACGGCGGCACCTGCGGATAACATTGCCGAGCGCCTCGCCAGCCTCACACCTCAGCAGTTTAAGGTGCTGGCTATGCTGTCTGAAGGCAAATTAAACAAGCAAATTGCCTTTGAGCTGAGCGTCTCCGAAGCCACGGTTAAGGCCCACGTTACCGCCATCTTTCGCAAACTCAACGTGCAAAATCGTACCCAAGCGGTGATCGCCATGTCGCAGATGAGTGAATAGTGAATAGAGAATAGGGAGCAGGGAAAGTCCCTATTCCCTATATTCCCTATATTCCCTATTCCCAGCTCACCGCATTAAACCAAATGCTGCAACAGCGCCCTTAGCTTCATGGGTTTTACGGGTTTACTTAAATAGCTTAAATTCAATTGCTGCAACTGGGCTTGCAGCTCGGGCTGGCGGTCGGCGCTGATGATCACAGTCGGCACCCGCCCATATTCTTGATGCAAGTGAGCCACCACCTCAACGCCAATTTCACCGGCGTCCAAGTGATAATCCGACAGTATCACTTCAGGCAAAAAGCCGTCTTGATAATGCAGATCGGCCGCCGCCGCATTAAGCGCTAAGCGTACCTCACAGCCCCAACGGCCGAGCAGGCTGCCCATGGCAGTTAAAATATCCGCCTCATTATCGATACACAGCACCTTTAAGCCGACTAATTGGCTAGGAGAAGCACTGCCAAGATCGGTGGGCAAAGAAGCAGACTTACCACGCCCCACCGCAGATCGCGGTACCGTCACGCTAAACACAGAGCCTTTGCCTTCGGTGGAACGCACCGCCAAACTGTGGCCCAGCATCACCGCCAAACCTTGCGCTATGGCCAACCCTAATCCTAAGCCTTGTTGATATTGGCGTTGGCCGTGCTCTAGGCGCATAAATTCATCAAAGATAGCGCCTTGTTTATCGGCGGCAATGCCAGGGCCGTTATCCCAGACCTCCAAGCACAAGCTGTTGCCCCTATGACGGGCGCCCAGCAACACCCGACCGCCCGGATTATAACGCAGCGCATTGGTGAGAAAGTTTTGTAAGATGCGGCGCAATAAGCGCGGATCACTGTGCACACCCAAGTGGCTGTTTACGACACCAAGGCGTCCTCCGTCTTGCTCCACTAGCACACCAAATTCGACCTTTAGGGTGTCAAATAGCTCAGCCAACGCAAAGTCGGTGGGCTTGGCGGTCAGCGTGCCCGACTCGAGACGCGACATATCCAATAAGTCGCCAATTAAGTCTTCTGCTGCCACCAAGGATCTGTCGATATGACCGGCTAGGCGACGACTTTCATCATCATGAGAGGTTTCTAGCCACGAAGAGGCAAATAGCTTGGCGGCATTGAGCGGTTGCATTAGATCATGGCTCACCGCCGCTAAGAAACGGCTCTTGGAGGCACTGAGTTTTTCCGCCTCAAAGGTAGCCGCCAGCAATTGCTGGTTCACGGTCGACAGCTCATGGGTGCGTTCGGCCACCCTGGCCTCCAACTGCAGATTGGTGTCTTTTAGCAATTGCTCCGCTTGGCGAAAGGCAGTGATGTCATTAAAGGTCATCACGAAGCCACCGCCCGGCATGGGGTTGCCCTGCACCTCAATCACCCGGCCATCGGCGCGGGTACGCGATGAGATATGCGACGACCCAGCCCGCATATACCTCAGTCTGCGCTCCACCTGCTGCGCTACGGCACCCGAACCACATAGGCCGCGTTCGGCGTTATAACGAATAATATCGGCGATGGGCCGCCCCACTTGAATAAGACTCATGGGGTAGCCAAACAGCTCTATATAACGCCGATTCCAGGCCACAAGATTGAGCTCTTTATCGACTACAGAAATGCCTTGGCCTATGTGCTCGATGGCGCCTTGTAATAGGCGGCGATTAAAACGAAACACATCGCCTGCTTCATCCACTATGGTAGCCAGCTCATCCAGCTCCATGGAGCGGCCTTGCAAGGCCGAGGCCAATACTAGGCGCGCCGATGAGGCGCCAAATACACCGGCCAACACCCGCTCGGTGTGGCGAATAAGGCTAGCGGGCGCTTGCATACTGCCATCGAGCGTTCCCTGCTCACCGGCGTAGCGAGAAAAAGCGCGGCTCACGCGGGCCGCGCCCACAAAGCGCGAGGCCAGCTGCTCCAACTCTTGTACCGACACCTTGGCGCGATACACACCGCCGTCATCTTTATGCTGACGCCCCACGAAAGCCGCCGCTTGTAAGCGCTCGCTTACCGTAGACATGGACCACCAAGAGCCTAATAAGTAGGCGATTAAGTTAAACACTAGGCTTAAGAAAATGCCCCACGTAACCGGACTCATGTCTGCAACCGCGCCCCATTGCGGTGGCGTTAACAGCCAAAGCAAGACGTTGCTGTTGGCATCACCGGCAAAAAAACCGGTTTCGGCCATCAGGTTTAGCAGCCACATCAGCATGCCGAGGCTTAAGCCCCAATAGGCACCGCGCCGGTTGCCACCGCGCCAAAATAAACCCAGTACCAAGGCTGGAATAAACTGGGCGATAGCGGCAAAGCTCAAATAACCAATGCGCGATAAGCTGTCGATGTCGCCTAACCATAAGAACACCAGCCAAGCGGTGACCATGATCACCACTATGGTGGCGCGTCGCACCTTGAGCAACAGCTGTGCCACGTCATTAAAGTCGGCGCCCTGTACTTGGCGACGGCGCAAGATCATCGGCAACACCAGATCATTACTGACCATGATGGCCAGCGCGATAATAGAAATAATCATCATGCCGGTGGCCGCCGAGGCGCCACCAATAAAGGCCAACACCGCCAAGCCCGGCTGCCCTTGCGCCAGCGGCAAGCTAATAACATAAGTATCCGGTGAGGCATCTACCGGCAACCACTGTTGGCCGGCCAGTGCCAACGGCAACACAAACAGCGCCATTAACAATAAATACACCGGAAATAAGCGCCGCGCCCAGTGCAAGTCGGCGGAGCCATGGCTTTCGACCACAGTCACATGAAACTGGCGCGGCAGGCAGATCACGGCACTCATAGACAAGAGCGTATACACGGCCATGTCGAGCAAATTTGCGCCGCTCACTTGGGTAAAGCTACTGATCACCTGCTCGGTGATCATGACCCGCTCTTGATTGGGGTAAGCCACAATCAACCAGAGCGCGAAGCCCCCCACCACAATAAAGGCCACTAACTTGACCACGGACTCCACGGCAATCGCCACCATAACGCCGCGCTGGTGCTCGGTGGCATCAATATGGCGGGTGCCAAACAGCAAGATAAACACGCTGAATAATACGGTGACCATAAACGCCACTTGGCTGGCATTTTGGCCATCATTGCCCACTACATCGGGCGCCACTAAGTGCAGCCCCATAACGATGGCTTTGAGTTGTAAGGCGATATAAGGCAAGACGCCGACGATGGCGATCAAGGTCACGTACACGGCTAAACGTTGGGACTTGCCGTAGCGGGCGGCAATAAAATCCGCAATTGAAGTAATGTGCTCACGCTTGGCCACGTCAATCAGGCGCGCCAAAAAAGGGCCCGCTAAGGTAAACATCAAGATGGGGCCGAGATAAATAGAAAAGTAAGACCAGTTATCTGTGGTGGCTTGGCCGACGGTGCCAAAAAAGCTCCACGACGAGCAATACACCGCCAGCGATAAGCTATAAAGCAGAGGCCGCAGTCGACCGCCTTCATGGCCAACCTTAGTCTTATCACCCAGCCAAGCGCACAAAAACAACACCGCCAAATAGGCCAATGCGATATTAATGACGGTCCAACCCTGCATTTAGGTTCCCTTTTATGAAGCGTGAGGGGTGAATAGCAAGAGCAAGAGCAAGAGCAAGAGCAAGAGCAAACACTAAATCTGCAAACTGGGTGTTTTACGCCTTACGCCTCACACCCTACTTCTCACACGTCTGCGCCACTAATGGCCTCTGTAATAACCAAAATACCGGCAGCACCAGCGCCGCCATCAACCAAAATACTCGCCCCGCCCAAGCAGGATACAAGTAACCCGACAACGCCAACAAGAGCGCCACCATTAAGCCCATGGCTAAGGCGGCATATAGCGCCTGCGCCCCCGCTGCAGTATGGGGCGCTAAATCGCGACTAATATAACGAATTGCGCCTAAGTGACTGAAACAAAAGCTGCCCGCATGCAGCAGTTGCGCGGCTATTAACCAAGCCAACTCGGTGGTTGCGCCTAAAATCCCCCATCTTACTAGCGCGCATCCGGCGCCAAGCAATAATAAATGCCGCGCACTCAAATGGGAAAAGATGCGCTGATTGCAGGCCAAAACGAGGATCTCCGCCAATACCCCTAAGCCCCATAAGTAGCCCACCGTGCTGGTGGCATAGCCTTGCTGCTGCCAATAAAGGGCGCTAAAGCCATAGTAGAAAGCATGACTGCCTTGCAATAATGCCACTATTAATAAAAATCTCGGCATGCAGTCTCTGCGCCACACAGTGCTAAGCCCCTCGCCTTTTGGCTCATTAGCGCCCGACATCGGCTTAGGGCTCACCGGCACTAGGCTCATCAGAGTCAAACCCAACAAGGCCAGCAGCCATAAATGCAAGATCCAGTCTACTCCGTAGTGGGCGCTCACTTGACCCACCAAGATATTAGCCACGATAAAGGCCAAAGAACCCCATAAACGCGCGCGGCCATAATCCAAACGCACCTGCACTATATAGCGGCTGGCTAAGGTGTCGTTGAGCGGGATCAGTGCCGGATAGAAAAAATTCAGTAGCAGCATCAACAGCCAAAGGTAAAGCCCAGAGTCTATCCAGTAAAAAGCCAATCCGCAGCATAAACTAATGCAGGCTAATATACGCAGTGCCGGCTGCAAATGCTGAGCCGTACGCACTTGGCTCATCACCCATAAGTTGCCGACGGTGCGCGCCAGCATGCTGGCGCCAAGCAATAGGCCAATGTGGTGAGCAGACACCCCAACACCGTCTAGCCATAGCGACCAATAAGGCAGATAAATACCGTAGCTAAAATAAAACAGCCCAAACACACCCGCCAGCCAAGTGGCCGGTGAGCAAGCGTTCAGTGCCCAAGCACAGCTACGCATATTCATGTATTTACCTTTATCACGCACACCACCTTATAATAACGCAATGGAATCACATGACTCTTTACCGTCATGGGCTGATTGGCTCTGCTCATTAACTCGCGATCATTAACCAATGCTCATTAACCAATGTTCATTAACCAAGAGGTATTATGCGCCCTTTATTATGCCGGTTTGCTTTGGCACTGTTCAGCCTATTGCTGATGGGCTGCCAAGTGACCTCATTATCATCGAGCTATGTGTCAACTTTGAGTCTCAATACGCTTTATGATTATCAACTCAGTGACGCCAAACAGCAGCCGCTCACCCCCATTCAAGCGGCGGTGCAATTAGCCAGTTTTGATGTGGTGATGGTGGGAGAATTGCACGGTCATCAGGGGATACACCGTTTTCAGGCGGATTTATTCGCCGCTCTGCTGCAACAACCCCACCCTTGGGCCTTAGCCATGGAGCAATTTAGTCGCGATCATCAAGCAGAGGTAAACCGTTATTTAGCCGGCGAGTTAGGTGAAGAGCAGTTTATTAAACAAGCCAATGCCTGGCCCAGCTATAAAAGCGATTATCGCGCGCTATTCATGCTGGCAAAAGAGGCCAAAGCACCCGTGATCGCCGCCAATGCGCCGCTTAACATAGTGCGCTGCATTGGCAAATTCGGGCCTGAGTATTTGCAGAGATTACCGGCCAAAGAACGGAGCTGGGTGGCCAAACAGCTAACCCTTGATTCTGATGCCTACAAGGCGCGCTTTATGGCTAATCGTCATCATGGGCAAGCGCCAAGCGAGGCGCAATTTGCCGCCCAAACCAGTTGGGACGACACCATGGCCGAAAGTATTAATGACTATCTCGCTCGGCATCCCAGCCAGAGCGTGATGCTCACCCTGGGCCGCTTTCATATTAAGGAGGGATTAGGCACAGTTCAGCGCCTACAAGCGCGCAATCCCGCACTTAAAATAGCGCTCATTTATCCGGTGACGGCAGATGAAATAGAGACAGAGCCTCAAGCACAGAGCTGGATGTTAAAAGTGGCCGCCCTGCCGCCCGCGCGCCTTACCGGTGAGCCCTTGCCGACCTTTAGCCTAGGCGAGCCAGAATGTTGAGTAAGCGTCGATAAACCGGCGATTAAACAAATAGCGCCGCTCAGTCCGCGACTACACAGAGATTACGGTTCATTGCTTTAGCCTGATATAAGGCCTTGTCTGCACGGTTGATCAGATGCTCATAATCTGGGTGGCCATCGAAGGTCGCCACCCCACCGCTCATGGTCACAGACACGGTTTTTTCACCCGCCAACTGCAAGGGGTTGTTGATAAGTTTAAGACGGATAGTTTCGGCGATAGCCAGCGCCTGCTCCGCCGCCACTTCTACCAACACCACCAATAACTCTTCACCGCCGTAGCGAAACACGAAGTCACTGCTGCGCACCGAGCTGGCGATTAAATTCGCGACCTGTTGCAACACCAGATCTCCGCCTTCGTGACCGTGGTTATCGTTGATGGCCTTAAAATGGTCGATATCAAATAACACCACCGAAAACACGCCATTACAGCGCTTGGCCAGCTGCACCTCACGATTCATTACCGCCGGCAAGAAACGTCTATCCAGCAGTCGGGTCAGGGTGTCGCGGCCTTGCTCCAGCTCTATGTAGCGGTCAAACATGGTGGTCATAAAATAAATAATGGCTTTGACTTCTTGCTGCAACTTGGCCATTTTTTCGATCAAGAGCTCGCTCTGGTAGCGCATGGTCGGCAGCAGCTCACCGTCGATATACAACAACACCTGCTCTATCTGTTTAATTTCTGCGGCGCCATCAAAGACAGTGATCGCCTGATGATGAAACCAAAGTCCAAATTCACTGCGACTTAAACCTTTTAACACCGACTCGCCACTGTGCAGGGCAAACATTAGCTCATGGCTCCAATCGAGCACAGCCGCGCGCTGGCGCTCGCGCTCCACCGCCAGATTCAAACTCAGGGTATGCAGGCGATAGGCCTCGGCGGCGCGGCTCTTGCGATCCGCATTGGTCACATAGGCCAAGCTCATCAGCTCGATGGACACATCCATCACCTCTTGTACATACAAGGCGGCATGCAACCACTCGGCGGGCGTGTGCCAGATCTGGGTGATGTACTCCAACAGGCGCTGCTTGTGCAATCGTGCGCCGGCGGACACTAAATTGATGGGAAGATTGATCCTTGCATGCACCTTGCCTACTTCAAATTGGCGTGCCACCGCATCTGGAATAGCCTCGGGCGTTTGCAGAGAAAATACCTGATCCAACCAGCGCACCATAGAAGCATGCAGCCGTTGATGCACCACTTCGTGAGCCAGAAACTCCTGCGCTGCTGGTTGCTGCATCATCTGGCTGTAAAAATCTTCTGCCAGCTCATGAGCATGCGCCAATACCAGCTCGCGCACTCGAGCACGCATGCCTTCATCATAATTAGACAAAATAAGATGCCACTGGCGCTGGCCGTAATTGAGAGGGTCTATCATAACGAGGCTACTATTAAGGCGATAAAAATGAGGCCGCATTGTAAAGAGTTTTGCATCGCCGATATATGTTTTTGCTTAGTTTTTAGTAATAGCGAGTATTCATTACTAGTTTTTTATCGCAACTTAGGCCTATTTATTGAATGCTTTGCGTTTATTAGCCATTGTCTTACTCAACCTAATACACCTTACTAAACCTAACTAAGTAGATCGGTATAACAGATGTGGAAATGAAAAAAATATTTTTTGCCACGGAAGAACACGGAACTCACGGACGCAGTTCACGTGCGACAAGCGCCAAAAAGCCTTTGATGGATAAGAGCTACTTTCAGATCTGATCACTATTCTTCAGTGGATTCCGTGGATTCCGTGGCAAAAAGTCTTTCGTTTTTAAAGAGCAAACTAACCAGAAAACTCCACAGAAGTTATGAGTTATGAGTTATGAGTTATGAGTTATGAGTTATGAGTTATGAGTTATTACTTATGAGCCTAACTATTGGAATGGCCCGACTAAAGTAGACACCAGTTTAAGCAGCATTAAGTTGCTGCGCATATGCGTTGGGGGTTAATCCT
>NZ_JBGQOP010000027.1:0-43851 GCF_052119705.1 Oceanisphaera sp. W20_SRM_FM3
TAAATTTACGCTTGGTTCGGTATTGCATACACTTCCTCACTCTGAAGAAGTGTCTACTTATTCGGGGCCATTCCAAGAGTAAAGGGCTGATGCGGAGCAAACATAGATCCGAAAGATAGAGCAAAGGGTGACGCTTTACGCCTCACCCTTTCCCCCCTCACGGTCAGTTACGGCTTAGCCAAGCCTAAGTGACCGCGTAAGGTATCGGTTTCGTAATCGATACGAAACAGGCCGCGGCTTTGTAGCTCAGGCACCACTAGGTTAACAAAATCATCTAGGCTATCTGGAAACGACGGCGGCATCAGGTTAAACCCATCGGCACCTTCATTTCTAAACCACAGCTCCATTTGATCGGCAATTTGCTCAGGCGTACCCACCATAGTGCAATGGCCACCACCGGCGGCTAAGCGGCCCAATAATTGGCGTACCGTTGGCTGTTCGGTTTCTATAATGCGCAAGATAGTGCTGTAACGGCCTTTAGGACCGGTAAATTCTGCCAAAGATGGTAGCTCAGGTACCGGCTTATCCAGCTCCCAGCTCATGCAATCTTGTTGGGTATATAAACCGAGCTGGCGCAGTGACGCATCAACAGGCAACAACTCATCCAGCTCGCGCTGCTTAGCTTTGGCCTCTTCTTCGGTAGCCGCCACATAAGTGACTAAGCCCGGCATAATAGGCACATTAACTTCACGACCGGCAGCCTGCACGCGGCGTTTAATGTCTCGGTAATATTCTTGGGCGGCCGGCAAATCATAGGCCACCGCATAAATGCCTTCGGCGCGGCGCGCCGCTAACTCTCGCCCTTGTTCAGAGGCACCAGCTTGAAACATAACCGGATGCCCTTGCAGTGGGCGCGGCACGTTAAGTGGACCATCGACTAAGAAGAACTCCCCCTTATGGTTAATGGCATTCACTTTCGTGGGGTCCGCATAATCGCCGAAACGGTCAAAGGTCAGCGCATCCGCCGCCCACGAATCCCATAACTTAAGTACCGCATCGGCAAATTCCTCAGCGCGACGATAGCGCTCCGCATGCATCGGCATGGACTCGTAGTTGTGGTTGCGCGCTTCTGCATCAAACATAGACGTCACTAGGTTCCAACCCATGCGACCTTTGGAGATATGATCCAGTGACGCCAGATAACGCGCCGCGTGAAACGGCGTGTAAAAAGTGCTGGAAACCGTGCTGATCAGGCCGATTTTATTCGTGGCACGGCTCATGGCGGCCAAGGCCGTTAAGGGCTCTAAAAACCACCAACTGCCGTCGGATACGTTGCCCGCAGACTGACCGTCGGCAAAAAATACCGCATCTAACTTGCCGCGCTCGGCGGTTTGCGCCAATTCTTCGAAAAAACTGATGTCGCCTAAACGCTCCACCGACGATTTAGGATGACGCCATGCGCCTTTATGGTGGCCACAACCAAATAAAAATACGTTCAGGTGCATCATGCGTTGAGTGTTTTTATCTGCCATTAGTTTTTCACCAAGCCGCCATCTACCACCAAGTTTTGGCCGGTGACCGAGCGTGACCAAGGTGAGGCAAAAAACAAGGTGGCATCGGCAAATTCAGCGGGCGTAGTCACGCGGCGCAGCGGCGTGGCGGCGGCAATATAATCAAACACGGCTTCTGGGGTGGCCGCCGACGCATCTGTGGTGCGCAACAAGCCGCCAGATACCATATTGACCGTGATCTGATCGGGACCTAAATCTTGAGAAAGGGTGCGGGTCAACGATAACAGCGCAGCTTTAGCAGCCGTATAGTCATGGTACGGCACTACTGGGTTTTGGAATAAGTTGGTGCCCACGTTGACGATGCGACCAAAGCCCGCTTCACGCATACCAGCCAAGGCGGCTTGTGTGGTGTTTAATGCCCCCTTAACCACACCTTCAAACTGCTGCTGCACGTTGCTCCAGCTTAATTGGTCGGCATTTTCACGGGCATCACCGTTAAACGAGAATGCCGGCAAGGCGTTGTTAATAACGGTAGTGATGGGCTGACCAAAGTGAGCTTTTGCTTGAGCGAACAAATACTTTACCGCCTCGGCATCGGTCACGTCAGCTTGTATGGCTAGCGCTTGGGCAGGGTAATCTGAGGCCAACTGTTGAGCGGCCTCGGCACTGTTTAAATAGTTGATTACCACCTTGGCACCTTCACGCAAGAAGGCGCGCACTAAATGCTCGCCCAAGCCGCGGGCACCGCCGGTCACTAATACTAACTGTTGATCGAATGCGAATGCGGTTGGTGAAATAGGATTCTGTTGCATGGCTTTACTACCTCTAAAAAGTCAGAGGCGAAGGCAGATGGGCAGCGTTGCCGTGAGCCGAATGGCTGACATCCCTTCGCCAGTATGAACTGGATCAGGTTCGACGGGTGTTATCTCAGCCGAGCAGATGTGCTGCCCGACACCCCGTGTCACGAGCTAGACCATAGCATACCCCTGCGGGGAGCTGAAAGCCGGAAGCTATAAGCGGTCAGCTAAAGAACACACTCCGCTTTCTGCCGTCTAACCATATATCTCTTTAATCTGGCTCTGTATTGTTTATGTTTTGATTTTTCTTCTGGCTTCCAGCTTATCGCTTATGGCTATCTTCGATTTGGTTAAAACAGCTCGGCAGTAGATAATGGCGGTCTGGATGCAATGGAGAACACCTTTGATGAGCTCACAAGTTACTAGCCTGACCATTACTCGCCCCGACGATTGGCATTTACACCTGCGCGATGGCGCACTACTTACAGATACGGTCGCCGACGCCAGCCGTTATTTAGGCCGCGCACTGGTAATGCCTAATCTGTTGCCGCCTGCCACCACTACCGAATTGGCGCTGGCCTATTACGACAGAATATTGGCAGTGCGCCCATCAGGCAGCCAGTTTGAGCCTTTGATGAGCTTGTACCTGACCGATAAAACGGATCCGCAAGAGATCCGTCGCGCCAAGGACTGCGGTAAAATCGTAGCCTGTAAGTTGTATCCAGCCGGTGCCACCACTAACTCCGACTCTGGCGTAACCGATGTTAAGAATATTTACGCTGTGTTGGAGGTGATGCAAGAAACCGGCATCTTGTTACTGGTGCACGGTGAAGTGACCGATGCCAGTGTCGATATTTTCGACCGTGAAAAAGTCTTCCTCGAAACTATCTTGCCAAACGTAGTGCGCGACTTCCCCAACTTAAAAATCGTGCTTGAGCACATCACCACCGAGCACGCGGTGAAGTTTGTGGAGCAAGCCGGCGACAATGTAGCCGCCACCATTACCACCCATCACTTAATGTTTAACCGTAACCACATGCTGGTGGGTGGCATTCGTCCGCACTACTATTGCTTGCCCATCTTAAAGCGCAACACCCATCAGCAAGCCTTAGTGAAAGCCGCCACCAGTGGCAACAAGAAGTTTTTTATGGGTACCGACTCGGCGCCGCACTTTAAGAAAAACAAAGAAACCGCCTGTGGCTGTGCTGGCGCCTATACCTCCCATGCCGCCGTTGAGCTGTATACGGAAGTATTTGAAGAAGCAGGTGCCTTGGATAAGTTAGAAGCCTTTACCAGCCATAACGGCCCCGACTTCTACGGTCTGCCACGCAACGCCGACACTATTACCTTGGTTAAAGAGACCTGGTCTGTGCCTACCACTTTGCCGTTAGGCGGCGAAGAGTTGGTGCCCATTCGTGCCGGTGAAACCATCAGCTGGATGGTTAAGTAACTTAACGCCTAGCGCCTAGCGCCTAGCGCCTAGCGCCTAGCGCCTAGCGAAATAATAAGCCCCGAACCTATGGTTTGGGGCTTTTTTTATGCCTTTGTAGGCGAACGCTTGCTCTCGCATTTCGGCGCAGCCGGAAATATTTAAAAAATTTACGCTTACAACGTAATACGAGAATAAATGTTCTCCTACAAAAAACGCGCTCCCGTAGGGCACCGTTTTGGCGCGAGTTACGTGGCAAAAATAAGTTTTGCTGTGGGTTTGTCTATTAGCTTGGTGCTTGGCGCCGGGCGCTCGGCGCTGTTCGTCCAAAATTTGACAAGCATCACATTTGTTCTTACTCTCATCGCCATTCCTGGGGGAGCCTAAGGTGCAGAATTTGCACCCAAGTTGGCTGAGATTCCGCAATTTGCTGCGGTAACCCTTAGAACCTGATCCGGATAATGCCGGCGAAGGGAAGGAACAAGTCTCGCATTCCCTCTCTGCGCCTGTGTTCTCCGGCATATTATCGTTCATATAAACGTCAATGATTGACGATGTACATATGCTTGCCTAATTATTGGCAAAGGGAGAACTCATGTTACTCAGCACTACCGAAGCCATTCTCTGGCTCTGTTTATTTGCCGCCGTATTTGCCGTACCCGGTATGCTATATGCCCGCCGCCAACAAGACCAAATTGAAGACTTTGTGGTGGCCCGTAATAGCCAAAATGGCATGGCCACCATGCTCACACTACTGGCCACCACCTTAGGCGCTTGGATTTTATTTGGCCCCGCCGAAGCGGCGACTTGGGGCGGCATAGGTGCCGTGACCGGTTATGCACTGGGTTCACTCGCCCCTAATTTTATGATGATCCCCTTAGGTAAACGGCTGCGTGAGCTGATCCCCGAAGGCCATACCCTAACCGAGTTTGTGCTGCATCGTTACGGTAAAACTATGTACGGCTTCGTGATGGTGATCATGATGTTCTACATGTTTATCTCGTTGACCGCAGGCCTCACCGCCATCGCTAAAATGGTCAGTTTGCTGGCACCCGTGCCGTTATGGGCCACGGCGTCTATCGTGATGTTTGCCACCTTGCTTTACACCTTATACGGCGGTCTGCGAGTCACTATTTTTACCGACCGCGTACAGATGCTAGTGATACTGCCGTTCCTAATCTTACTGATCTTCTTTGGCTGGCAAGCGGTGGGCGGCATTGGCCCCACCGTTGCCGGCCTTAAAGAAAAAGCGCCAGCACTGCTAAATCCTTTTGATATGAGTGGTTTTAAATCCGGCTTAACTTTCTTTATTGCCGTGGTGTTAACTGGCCTCTTCTATCAAGGTACTTGGCAGCGCATCTTTGCCGCCCAAGACAACAAAGCGATTCGCAATGGCTTTCTGGTCAGTGGTCTGATGAGCTTTATCTTCATCTTTATCATGGGGTTATTCGGTCTGGCCTTCGTCGGTTTAGACTTACCCGGTGATGGCTCTGTGGCGGTGTTTGATGTGCTGTTATCTAATGTGCCGCTGTGGTTTGCCATCGGCTTAGTGCCCTTTGGGCTGGCCTTGATCATGAGCAGTGCCGACTCGACCATTAGCGGTATTGCTAGCATGTTAGTGGTGGATTTGCGGCGCATTTTGCCCAACTTTAGCGCCAACCGTCTGCTGGGCTTATCGCGCTGGTTGATAGTGTTGATCTCGATTCCGGTATTGATAGTGGCGTCTCAGGGCTTCAGTGTGTTGTATCTGTTCTTATTAGCCGACCTATTATGCTGTGCCGCCGCCTTTCCGGTATTCTTCGGCTTTTATAACGCACGTTATCAAGCCTACAACGCCATACTCAGTACGGCGGCAGGCTTAGTGGCCGGCCTGTGGTTGTTCCCCGCGCCAGGCGCTGAAATTGCATATTTATTGGAGTCTTTCTTGCTGGCGAGCTTGGTGCCGGTTCTGGTATCGGCTTTGTTGCAAGTGATACCTAATCGCAAAGCGTTCGACTTCTCTATCTTGCGCCAACGTATTCGTAGCCTAGAAAGCTAAGTAAGCAGCTAAGTAAAAAGCCAAGCTAAAAACCTCATTTAAAGCCGATCTCAAGGGTCGGCTTTTTATAGCTTATGATTAACGCTCACGCCATAAGTCGGCAGACGCACGCCCGACAAACTGCTACACTCGCGCCCCCTGCGTTAAGCATTCAGGTTAACGCCAGCCCATTTTAGTAACCACAGCCTATTTTCGACTTATTATTAACAGATAAGACGCCAACCTGTTATTTGGAGAATCCATGAAGATTATGATCCGAGGCTTATCACGCCTCACTACAGAAGAAAAAATTCTCGCGCTCTTGGCCCCTTATGGCTTAGTGCAATACTTCCACCTGGTGATGGATCCTAATACCAATAACTCCAAAGGTTTTGGTTTTGCCTTTATGCCAAACCCAGCCCAAGCCAAGGCTGCCATCAAAAGCTTGAACGGCATCGAAGTTGACGGTGAGAAAATTCGCGTGAAGAAAGCCGAAGACAAGCCTGAAGATGCTAAAAAAGTGGAGCCTAAATAAGATGACGAATAACGATATCTTGCGCCGTGTGCGCTATTCACTGGACTTAAAAGATGCCCAGTCGCTCACCCTATTTGCTCAAGGTGGCATTGAGATTGATGAGGCACAGTTTTTGGCTTTGCTGGCCAAAGAAGAAGACGCCAATTATCACAGCTGCAGCAATGAGCAACTGTTAGGCTTTTTAGATGGTTTGGTATTACAAGAACGCGGCCCTCGCGACGGCGGCCCGGCACCTAAAAATGACAGTGCCGAGCCAATGAATAACCAAGTATTTAAAAAGCTGCGTGTAGCCTTGCAGTTAAAAGAAGATGACATCTTAAGCTTGCTGGCCTTGGCAGGTTTTATCGTCAGAAAGCCTGAGCTAACTTCACTGTTTCGCAAACCCGACCATAAGCATTTTAAAGCCTGTGGCGACCAGTTTTTGCGTAACTTCTTGCAAGGCCTAGCGCTGCAACGCCGCCACGGCGCAACGCCAACTGATGCAGAAAGTGCCGAGTAATAAGTGTAAGGTCGAGACTTAAAGAAAGAGTATTCGACCGCTTTACCCTTTATAAAAAACGCCAAGCCCGCATAAGACAATTAGTTTCTAAAGCTGGTAGCCGTTAAGGGTAAGGTACGACCCTCTGCCGAGCTCTTTTCTGCAATATTAATAATATTGAGTCCATCTAATGCATCTTGCATAGTCACAGGTGGTGGCGCTTCACCGCGCACCGCCTTGGCTGTGGCTTGATAGAAGTAACGATACCCGCCGATTTCAGACTCAATCACTTGAGCATCTTCATCAGAATAGAAAATACCATAATCCGCTTCTGCTTCTTTCGCCAGATAAGGCGAGTCGGGCACTATGCCGTTTTGCAGCCGCTCTTCTTGGGGATCGAAGCCACGTTTAATATAACAACCCAGTTCACCCTGTAGCTTAAAACGTAAGCTAGGTCCTGGATGATAAGGGCTGGAATGCAACACCACTTCTTTATCGTGGTAATGCAGCTGCACATGAAAATAGTCGGTTACCTTGGCACCGGGGCGCATCGATAAACAGCGCCCGGTCACAGACTGTGGCTTACCAAATAGCACCAATGCCTGATCCACCAAGTGCCCACCTAAATCAAACCAGATACCGGCGCCCAGGCCTGGGGTTTCGACTCTTACTCGAGGGCGAAAACGGTCAAAGTGAGATTCAAAACCATGAATAGGACCCAAGGTGCCGTCGGCTAATAATCTACGCAGCGTTAAGAAGTCGCTGTCCCAGCGGCGATTATGAAACGGGATCAAGCAAAGGTTATTCGTGTCGGCTAAGCGCATTAGGTCATTACCTTGATGCAACTGAGTCACTGTGGGGTTTTCCATCACCACGTGTAAACCTAAGCTCAAGGCCTTGCGGCCTAATTCATAGTGCACTTCATTGGGAGCCGTGATCACCACCAGCTCTGCGCCGGACTCGGCCAGCATCTGATCCACGTCTGTGTACACAGTTACATTTGGCCATTCGGCGGCAGCCAATTCTGGCTTAGAAGTGCTGATGGCGACTAATTCAAAGTCCGCCAGACTATTAATAAAAGGCAGATGAAAGATGCGAGCCGACTGGCCGTAGCCGATAATGGCGGTTTTAATCACAGTTAACCTCGTTAAAAATCATATTTGTTATACCATCAATGACACTTATCTTATGTTAATCCCATTACTCTTGTTAATTTAATCAGCACAGCTGTTAACAACTTGCTCTAGCCTAACCTTATGCTCGAATAAAATCATAATAAACTGCAGCTTAGTCGCACCTTAGGAAGCCTTGTCATGGACTCTCATTACTCTTTATTGCTGGCCGAACTGGCGGAATTTTTACCTACCGAGCGTATTATTACCGATCCCGCACTCTGCTTAGCGCTCGGTACCGATGCCAGTTTTTATCGTTTATTGCCTAAGATAGTGTTGCGCTTGGCCAGTACCGAAGAAGTGATCAAGGCAGTTACCTTGTGTAGCCAACATGCTATTCATTGCACCTTTCGCGCCGCGGGCACCAGTCTCTCGGGACAAGCAATTTCAGATTCGGTGTTGATCACCTTAACCGATGATTGGCGCGGCCACAGCATAAGTGCAGACGCTAGCACCATAAGACTAGAGCCCGGCGTGATTGGCGCCGATGCCAATAAGTATCTGGCGCCCTTTGGTCGCAAAATAGGCCCAGATCCCGCCTCCATCAATAGCTGTAAAATCGGTGGCATAGCCGCTAACAATGCCTCTGGCATGTGCTGCGGTACGGCACAAAATTCTTATCAAACCTTAGCAGGCATTAGCCTAGTACTGGCAGACGGTACTTACCTCGATACCCGTGATGACGTAAGTAAGGCAAATTTTGCCAAACAACAGCCACAATTACTGAGTGGCTTACAGGCATTGCATCAACAGGTGCTAGCCAACCCAGCCTTAAGTGAGCGTATCCGCCACAAGTATCGACTGAAAAACACCACAGGCTACAGCCTAAACGCCCTGCTCGATTTTGCCGATCCCTTCGACATGCTCGCTCACCTAATGATTGGCTCGGAAGGTACCCTGGGCTTTATTAATGACATTAGTTACCACACGGTACCTGATCATGCCTTTAAGGCTTCATGCTTGTTAGTGTATGCGGATATAGAAACTACTTGTTTGGCCGTTACAGAGCTAGCTAACACTGCCGTGGCCGCCGTGGAATTGATGGACGGCCGCTCTCTGCGTTCCATTGCCAATCTAGCCGGGATGCCTGAGTTTATTCAACATCTGGATTTAGAAGCGGCGGCATTATTAGTAGAAGTACACGGTGCCACTCAAGTCGAGCTAGAGCAAAAATGTGTACAGGCAATGGCTGCTATTGACGGCTTTACTCTACTCAATCAAGTACCTTTTACTCAAGATAAAAGTCTGTGTACCAATCTGTGGGCTATGCGTAAAGGCATGTTCCCTGCTGTGGGTGCGGTGCGTGAAACGGGCACGACCGTGGTGATCGAAGATGTAGCGTTTCACGTGAAACATTTAGCCCCAGCAGTGCGTAAGTTAACGGCTTTGTTTGATCAGTTTGGTTATCACGAAGCCATTATTTTCGGCCACGCCTTAGCGGGTAACTTGCACTTCGTGTTTACACAGGGCTTCGATAGCGAGACCGAACGTCAACGCTACGGTGACTTTATGCAAGCCGTCACTCAATTGGTCGCCGTGGAGTATCAAGGTTCGCTAAAAGCCGAGCACGGTACTGGGCGCAATATGGCACCCTTTGTGGAATTAGAATGGGGAAAAGATGGCTACCAGTTAGTGCAGCAGATTAAAGCCTTATTCGATCCCCAAGGCATTCTTAACCCGGGTGTAATCGTCAATGCCGACCCAAGCGCCCACCTACAACATCTTAAACCGCTTCCCGCCGCCGATCCGCTGGTAGATAAATGTATTGAATGTGGTTTTTGTGAAGCCGTGTGCCCATCAAAGAATTTAAGCCTAACACCTCGTCAGCGCATAGTGCTGTATCGAGAGCTACAACGCCGTCGAGCGGATAACGATACGATTGCCGATACTATGCAGCAGGTATTTGACTATCACGGTGTGGATACTTGTGCCGCCACCGGTTTGTGTGAGCAGCGCTGCCCCGTCGGCATTAATACCGGTGATATGATGCGCAAACTGCGCACCGTGCGTTACCAAAAATTTCAGCCTATCGCCCGTTGGACTGCCCAACACTTTGCAGGTACCACCAAAGCCGTCGCCTTGGGTTTGCATGCCATCAGCGGCAGCCGCAAGCTATTAGGCAATCAAGCCATGACGCGTATTAATAGCAGCCTGCAGAGCATTAGCCGTAACAAGCTACCAATGTGGTTTCCTGAATTACCCATAGCTAACTCGCATCGGCTAGCAAAAGAGCATATCAAGCCTAAGCCTAAGCAACAGCCAAGCAGTAATAAGGTAGTGTACTTTCCCTCTTGTGCTAGCCGCACCTTAGGCCAATCACCACAAGCCAACGACATACGCCCACTCACTGAAGTGAGCATGTCGGTATTAAGCAAAGCCGGCTTTGAGGTGATTATTCCAACCCAGCTGAATAGTCTGTGCTGCGGCATGCCTTATCAAAGCAAAGGCATGTTTGAACTGGCAAACGACAAGATGCAGGAATTGGAGCAGGCATTGTGGCAAGCATCAGAACAAGGCCGCTGGCCGATACTCATGGATACCAGCCCTTGTGCCAAGTTAAGTCAGGATACCTTTACTCAAGCGCTCTCCGTGTACGAGCCAGTGGCTTTTGTCCTAGATCAAGCAATAGCACGGCTGCAGCTAACGCCTCTCGATGAAACAGTGATGCTGCACATTACCTGTAGCAGCCAGCGCATGGGATTGAGCGATAAGATGCTAAGGCTGGCTCAGTTATGTGCCAAACAAGTGGTCGTACCCGAGCACATCAGTTGCTGCGGTTTCGCTGGCGATAAAGGCTTCACCCTGCCCGAGCTTAACGCTTCGGCACTGGCCACACTCAAGCAACAAGTACCCAACGACTGTACACGAGGAGTAAGTAACAGCCGCACCTGTGAATTAGGCTTAAGCCACCACAGCGGCATCAACTACGAGTCGATTTTGTATTTAGTAGATGAAGCAGCGACTGCGCTGTAAGGCGTGAGGCGTGAGGCGTAAACCATAAGAGCTGGAAGAAAGACTGCAACGAAATCCACTAAACCCACGAAAAGATTAACATGGGATAAGATCGAAAAGTGACTAACAGCTTGATTATGGTAAGTTCAAGATCTAGAGCCATTTTTGCCACGGAAGAACACGGAACGCACAGACATAGTTCACGAGCAACAACAGCCTAAGGGATTATTTATGGTAAGAGCTCTCATCGTTCAGACCCTTATGTTTAGCTCTTACTATTAACTGATTACCAACAAAGCTCAGCCATGTTTCAGTAAACTAATCACCAATAGATTCAATGGGTCACATGGAACGGCTCGTATTTTGGTAAGAATATGGGACTCGGTTTGGTGTTTTGACCTTGTAGGGGCCCGTATCTTCGGCGAAGAGGACTTCGGCCCGGTTTAGTGTTTTGGTCTAAATCTAAACCTCAATAACAGCCAGCAAAGCTGGCCAGCCGAAGTCCTCTTTATTAAAGAGACGGGCTGCTACAAAGGACAAACCAAAACAACGCGCATCATGGCTGAAGTTCATACGTAATCAGGTACTATTAAGATCCCTTTTAGATTTAATCACTATTGTTCCGTGTTCTTCTGCTCTTTTCCGTGGCAAATAATCTTTAATCACTAAGACTTAGAACCAAAATCAAGAACTAAGACTATTTCTGCCACGCTTCTTTGTTACAAGAGTCACTGAATACACGGACGCAGTTCACGTGCGACAAGTATTAACAGCGCCGAGCGCTAAGCACCAAGCGCCGAGCTAAAATATAAACACCTTCTTTTGTTTAGCTTGGTGCCGGGCGCTTGGTGCTGCTGTTAAGATCACTATTTTTCTGTGCTTCCTGCTCTTTTCCGTGGCAAATATGTTTTAGTCTTTAAAAATTTAGAACGAGATCCTGAAACAAGTTCAGGATGACGGCATAAAGATAAACAGCGTCTTTTATTTAGCTTGGCGCTTGGTGCTGCTTTTAAGGCATGTTCCCTTCACTCTTTACGCCTCACCCTTCACAGCTCCAGAATAACATCCGTTAGCGGTACGCAGCAGCAGACTAACACTATGCCGGCTTCGCGTTCGGTTGCGGATAACGCGGGGGCTGGCGGTTGTTCCACTTCGCCAGATACTAACTGCTGTTTGCAGCTGCCACAAATACCGGCACGGCAAGACCAAGGCAAGGTCATGCCGTGCTGTTCGGCCTGAGTCAGTAAGTCGCGCTGGTTATTGCCGATAAAGCGACGTTCGCCAATTTGGATAGAGACTGACTGTGTTTCACATGAAACATTCTCGCTCTGCAGACAGCCAAAGTACTCTTGTTGTAACAGGGTTGCGGGTAACCCTAACGCTAATAACCAGCTGCGTGCTTGCTGCATAAAACCGGCTGGGCCGCAGAGATAGGTTTGGCGTGTTGGTAACTGTGGGATAGCCGCCAACTGCCCCAGCGTCAGCCGACCGCCCTCGCCTATTTGGGGTTGAGTCAGTACAAACTGCAGGCTCATGCCGGGATGCTTATCTACTAATTGCTGTAACTCTACGGCGGCAGGAATATCTTGCTCCGTTCGACACACATGCATAAACACCACATCATGCAACTGTTGCCGCTCGGCAAGTGTACGTACCATAGATAACATAGGGGTAATGCCAGAGCCTGCCGATAACAGCAGATAACGCTCTGCTGCTTGCAGCATAAAATCGCCGGCGGGGGCATGGGCCAATAGCGTGTTACCTGGCTGAAAGCGCTCCGCTAACCAAGAAGAGACCTTGCCATCGGGCTGGCGTTTCACGCTAATGGCATAGCTATCAACATAAGTATCTGCATATTGATCAGCTCCAGCGGCGGCTATAGGACTAGAGCTGAGGCTGTAGTAACGCACATAGCGCTGGCCATCGATATCGACGGCAATGGGTAAATGCTGCCCCGCTTGATAGCTAGGCAGCGCTTTGCCATCGCTCGCCGCTAACCAATAGGTTTCAATATCCGACGTTAACGCTTCGCGCGCCACACACACTAATGAACGGCGTTTAGGTGCTGAGTCAGCATAAATAGCGGCGGTGGCATATTCCAATACCTCGACTGGGTCACCTTGGCAAATAACGCCTTCATTAACGGCTATCAGGTTCTGACCAAAATAGACCTCATTATCTAAGCCGTGCCGATAACGCAACAAAGTGGCCAGCGGTTCTTTATTGGCGTTAAAGTGTTCCGTGCCAGGCGTGATGGTGGTCATCACGCAACGGCTACAAGGTTTGGCGACTACAAACTCCACCTCACCGATACGAATGCGCCGCCAGCCATCTTCTTCAAACGCACGATGAGCCGACACCACTAAGTTGGGCCTAAATTGTGACATCAAAAAATGAGCGTCAGCACGTAAATTAAGATCCGCTAACGATGCCTCAGAGATCAGTAACAGCGGATAGCCATCGGCAAAGCTCACCGCGGTATTTAATTTTTCTCGATAACGCTGTGAATGCTCACCCAGCCAAATAAACTGCACCGCCTCGCCCAAGATCTCACTAAACCAAGCATGGTAGTCAGGATGAGTGCTTAAGGCGCTAAAGTTATCGTCCCACACGTTAACCGTTACTGGCTGCTCCAGAAATTCACTGTGGCGCACCTTCAATAGGTGTTCGCCATAGCGTAAGTCCAAGCCAGCAGCGACCTGTGTTACTTGAATACTTTGTAGGCGCGGATGGGTACGAGCACTAATAAAACCGCCATCGAGTTTGGCTAGCATAAAGCGACGATCACCTAATAAGCCTTCAAAGGTCACATATGCCTGCTCTACACATAAGCCTGCCGCCGACTTGATGGGATAGAGATGGAGCTGCGTGATCGCCGCCATAGAATTTGATCCTTATCGAGATTAAACGTTTACAAGCTCAGCTCAGAGGGTAAGGTTTGCCTATCTTGTGAAGGATAAAGAGTGAAGCACACGACAATCTTTAGGATCTAGTATTGAGTATTAGGTTTCCCCTTTTCCCTTCACACCTTTACTCTTCACCTTCTTAATTAAGCTAACCGGAGCAGACATGGCTATAGAACGCCTACACATTAACGAACGGATGAGCCGCATCGTCAAACATAACGGCATCGTCTATTTGAGTGGCCAAGTGCCCAAAGATACCAGTAAGAATATTACCGAACAAACGGTCACCATGCTGGATAAAGTGGATGAATTATTATTAGAAGCCGGCTCCAGCCGCGAGCATGTGTTGTCGGCCACTATCTTCTTAAAAACCATGAACGACTTTTCCGCCATGAATGCAGTATGGGATCTTTGGGTACCCGAAGGTCACGCGCCGGCGCGCACCTGTGTAGAAGCGGCCATGGCGCGTAATGAGTTGCTGGTAGAAATATCTGTGATTGCAGCTGTACGTGAGGCGTGAGGCGTGAGGCGTGAGGCGTGAGGCGTGAGGAAAAAATAACACCATAGCCCAATCAAACAAAAAGCCCCGAGCTGTTAGGCTCGGGGCTTTTTTACATCATTCGCAAGTATTCGCCTATCAAGGATAAAATCGAAATCCTGACTTTCGTCAGGATGACGACTTAAGGCCACAGGCTTTAGCTTGGTGCTCGGCGCCGGGCGCTATCTCTTTCCCCTCACGCTTCACCCCTCACTCCTTACGGCAATGAATTAAACTACACCCTGCTCTATCATGGCATCTGCCACTTTACGGAAGCCCGCAATGTTGGCGCCTAACACTAGGTTGTTCGGCTCACCAAATTCGGCGGCAGTTTGGCTAGCGTTCTGGTAGATGTTTTTCATAATAACTTTAAGCTTCTCATCTACTTCTTCAAAGCTCCAGCGCTGCATGCTGGCGTTTTGTGCCATTTCCAGCTGGCTGGTGGCCACGCCACCGGCGTTGGCTGCTTTGCCTGGTCCGTAGTGAATATTTGCGCTCAAGAACACCTCTACCGCATCTTGGGTAGAAGGCATGTTCGCACCTTCAGACACACCTATGCAGCCGTTAGCAACCAACGCCTTGGCGTCAGCTTCATTAACTTCATTTTGCGTGGCACAAGGAAACGCCAACTGAGCGCCTTTGATATGCCATACCGCATTGCTATCGGCTGGGTAATCTGCAACTGGAATAAAGGTGGCCTCAGGATGCGCGTTTAGGTACTCATTCAAACGCACATTACGTACTTCTTTCAGCTCTTTCAGGGTCTCTAGATTAATACCGGACTCGTGGTGTATGGTTCCGCTAGAGTCTGAACAGCTAATAGGGGTAGCACCCATTTGGTACAGTTTTTCTATGGTGTAGATAGCCACGTTACCGGCGCCAGATACCAAGCAACGCTTACCGGTTAAGGTATCGCCTTTGTCTTCCAGCATGTATTGCGCGAAGTAGACGCAACCGTAACCTGTGGCTTCTTTACGTGCTAATGAGCCGCCCCACAGCAAGCTCTTGCCGGTGAAGACACCATCAAAATTACCAGTCAGACGCTTATATTGACCAAACATGTAGCCAATTTCACGGGCGCCCACGCCGATATCACCGGCGGGTACGTCTGTGGTTGGGCCAATGTGGCGATACAATTCATTAATGAAAGACTGACAAAAGCGCATTATTTCGCCGTCAGACTTACCTTTAGGATCGAAGTTAGCGCCACCTTTACCGCCGCCAATTGGCAAGCCGGTAAGTGCGTTTTTGAAGATTTGTTCGAAACCGAGGAATTTGATGATGCCAGCATTCACGCTAGGATGAAAGCGTAGGCCGCCTTTATATGGACCCAATGCGGAGTTGAACTCGATACGATAGCCTTTATTGACTTGTACCTTGCCCTGGTCATCAACCCACGGCACACGGAACATAAGTTGGCGCTCAGGCTCAACCATACGTTCGATAATGGAATGCAACTGGTACTTTTCATTGGTTTCAAGGATGGGCTGTAACGACTCCAGCACCTCCTCTACCGCCTGATAAAACTCAGCTTGCGCTGGGCTGGTCTTTTTGAGTTTGGTGATGGTGTTATGAATATACGTCACGATATCTTCCTTGTTATTTTTGGTACTGCTTGGTCGGGATACTGTTTGTTAAGACCCACAGCTATTGAAATATGGATGCGCTTTTCGGTCAATGCAATTGATGCATTAAAGGGGAATATTTTTGTTTTTTTGCATTTAATACCCCGTTATTCCGCCTTGTAGACCGTCGGTTCGGTGTCTTATTAGACTAAAGTCGCCTTGCCGAGCCCTATCTTACACCGACTATTTAGGTTGATGCTGCTAAAATCAGCACTTTATTTTATCGAGATGCCCCATGAAACACATAACTCTCTTGGTCGGCTCCACTTTAGGCGCCGCCGAAGATCTAGCGGTCGACTTAGCCGAGATCCTACAAGAAAATAGTTATCACACAGTTATTCACACTTCTCCCCAAGTTGATCACATCTTGATCAGCCCTCAACACACCCTATTATTAATCTGTTCAACACACGGCGCGGGCGATCTACCGGAAAACATTCAACCTTTCTACCAACAACTGCTAGACCTTACCCCAAACTTAACCGGCCTTAACTATTTAGCCGTCGGTTTGGGCGATTCCGCTTATGATGATTTCTGCAAAGCCATACAAACGCTGGATCGTCAGCTTAAGAACTTAGGCGCCAATCGAGTAGAGGATCAACTTAAGATAGACGTAAGTTTGGCAGATCCACCCGAGATGATCGCAAAACAATGGCTCGATCTCTGGTTATCGAAGCAATAGATCCTAAAATACACGGCTTTTTTGAGATCCGCTCACCCAGGGATCTCCACTGTTAATAAATTCCTTCCACCAAGTTATCAACAGATCCGCTTCACTATTGAGGCGTTTTATTTATCCTCACCTTTTAGCCGTATGTGTATAACCATGGTTGAAAGCGGTGTTAAACCTATAGTTATCCTCTTAATTAAATAAATTCACTAGGCACCCTGTGTATAAGTAGGCCAGTTACCCACCTGCTCAAGGGGATCTACCTAGAGGTTGTACACAGCTATGGATCTTACTTAAGCTCATGATCTTTAAGATCAAAAGAGGCTTACTCACAGAAAAGTGGATCCCTAGTAGTAGTCATAACAGAAGATCTCTCTAGAGATCTAAGATCTATTAAGCACAGCAAAGATCCTCTAGATCGGGTTTCCATCTCAGTCGTAAAACAGCTAAAATAACGGTCCTTCGGGATCCTCACACCTGCTGTCTCAAGAGTATTTGTTATGCGCTATGAAGAATCGTTTGATGTCATCGTCGTCGGTGGTGGCCATGCCGGCACCGAAGCCGCTGCAGCTGCTGCCCGCATGGGAGCAAACACCCTATTATTGACCCATAACATAGATACCTTGGGGCAAATGTCCTGTAATCCGGCCATTGGTGGGATCGGCAAAGGTCACTTGGTTAAAGAGATCGACGCCCTTGGCGGGATCATGGCCATGGCTGCCGATAACGCCGGGATCCAGTTTCGTACCCTGAATGCGTCTAAAGGCCCAGCGGTAAGAGCCACTCGAGCACAAGCGGATCGTCAGTTATATCGCCAAGCGGTACGCACTCGTTTAGAAAACCAGCCTAATTTAAAGATCTTTCAACAAGCCTGTGATGATTTGATCCTCGAAGGCGATACTGTGGTGGGTGTCATCACCCAAACCGGCCTTAGATTCAGAGCGAAAACCGTAATATTAACCGTAGGAACTTTCCTTAACGGCTTGATCCACATAGGTATGGATAATTACAAGGGCGGTCGTGTAGGAGATCCCCCTGCCATAGCTTTAGCCCAGCGTTTGCGTGAGTTACCACTGCGTATCGACCGACTTAAAACCGGTACCCCGCCTCGTATTGATGCCAACAGCGTTGATTTCTCGGTGATGGAAACCCAACCTGGCGATAACCCTACACCTGTGTTTTCGTTCATTGGTAGTCGGGCGGATCAACCGAGACAGATCCCTTGCTACATCACCCACACCAATGAAAAAACCCATGATGTGATCCGCCAGAACTTGGATCGTAGCCCCATGTATGCCGGTGTGATCGAAGGTATTGGCCCACGTTACTGCCCATCGATCGAAGATAAGATCATGCGTTTTGCCGATAAGAGCTCGCATCAGATCTTCGTTGAGCCAGAAGGCCTGAACACCACAGAGCTGTACCCCAACGGCATATCGACCAGTTTGCCGTTTGATGTGCAGCTGCAGATAGTACGTTCGATCAAAGGCTTTGAGCAGGCGCACATCATGCGTCCCGGTTACGCCATCGAATACGATTACTTCGATCCTCGAGATTTGAAGATCAACATGGAAAACAAGTTTTTACATAACTTGTTCTTCGCCGGACAGATCAACGGCACTACTGGCTACGAAGAAGCCGCCGCTCAAGGCTTATTAGCGGGCTTAAACGCTACCTTGCGTGCTTTTGGCAAAGAGCCCTGGTCCGCTCGTCGTGATCAGGCCTATATGGGCGTGATGATGGATGACTTGTCCACGCTCGGTACCAAAGAACCCTATCGCATGTTTACCAGCCGCGCCGAATATCGCTTGCTGTTGCGTGAAGACAACGCGGATCTGCGTTTGACCGAAGCCGGTCGCGAGTTAGGCTTGGTGGACGATCATCGTTGGGCCTTGTTCTGTGACAAGATGGAAAAAATCACCACAGAAACCCAACGCCTGCGCGATAACTGGATTAACCCGGTACATGGGTCTGCCCCGAGCTTAAATGAGTTATTAAAAACGCCGTTAAGCAAAGAACACACCCTAGAAGAGCTGCTGCGCCGCCCCGAGTTAGATTACAAAACGCTGATGACCATAGACGGCATAGGCCCAGGTATTGAGCATGAGCAAGCGGCGGAGCAAGTTGAGATCCAAACCAAATACGCCGGCTACATTGAGCGTCAGAAAGGCGAAATCGAAAAGCAGCTGCGCAATGAGAACACCCACTTGCCACTGGACTTGGATTACCAAGAAGTCCCAGGCCTGTCGACTGAGGTGATCATTAAGCTTAACCAAGCGAAACCAGAAACCTTAGGCATAGCTTCACGCACGCCCGGTATTACACCAGCGGCGATTTCTATTTTGCTGGTACACCTTAAAAAACGCGGTTTGCTGCGCAAATCAGCGTAAAGGTTTGAGATGACTGAACAATTAAAAAATACTCTGGCGCGCCTGCTCGCTCAAACTGAGTTAGTCGTTAGCGAACAGCAAGCGGATCAGCTAGTGACGCTGGTCACCTTGCTCGATAAGTGGAACAAAGCATTCAACTTGACCTCGGTGCGTGACCCACTCGCCATGGTCGGCCGCCATATGGTCGACAGCCTAGTGGTGAGCCCTTACCTAGAAGGCTCCCGCTTTATCGATGTGGGCACAGGCCCCGGCCTGCCCGGCTTGCCGCTGGCCATTATGAATCCGAATAAAGAATTTGTGTTGCTGGACAGCCTCGGCAAGCGGATCCGCTTTATTCGCATGGTTATCCATAATTTGGGGCTGACTAACGTCACCGCCGTCGAAAGTCGCGTGGAGCTCTATCAGCCCGAGCAAAAATTCGATGGCGTGTTAAGTCGCGCCTTCGCTTCATTGGATGACATGGTAAGCTGGTGCGCTCACCTGCCTAAGCCTGAAGGTCGATTTTTGGCACTTAAAGGACAATATCCAGAGCAGGAGTTACAATCATTGCCTGCTCACTTGGCGTTAGATAAGGTTTATCCCTTAACCGTGCCTGAGCAGGACGGAGATCGCCACTTGGTGATCATCAAACTCGCTAGCTAACTAGCCAAATAGAGGTGCTCGGTGGGAAAAGTCATCGCCATTGCCAACCAAAAAGGCGGCGTGGGTAAAACTACGACCTGTGTCAACTTGGCAGCTTCCATGGCTGCAACCAAGCGTAAAGTGTTGGTGATCGACTTAGATCCGCAAGGTAACGCCACCATGGCCAGCGGCATCGATAAATATCAGGTGCCTAATACCGCCTATGAGTTGTTAGTGGACCAAGTGCCCATAGAACAAGTTATAGAGCGCGAAACCAGCGGTGGCTATGATCTCGTTGCCGGCAATGGCGACGTGACCGCCGCCGAAATCAAGCTGATGGAAGTGTTTGCCCGTGAGGTGCGTCTGCGCACGGCGCTGGCCTCGGTACGTGATTATTACGATTATATTTTTATCGACTGCCCCCCTTCTCTGAATTTACTGACCGTCAATGCTATGTCGGCCGCCGATTCGGTATTGGTACCCATGCAGTGTGAGTATTTTGCGCTGGAAGGCTTAACCGCCTTGGTAGATACCATCAGCAAACTGGCCGCCGTAGTGAACCCTGAGTTAAAAATCGAGGGTATTTTACGCACTATGTACGATCATCGTAATCGCCTCTCTAGCGATGTCTCAGACCAACTTAAGACTCACTTTGGTGACAAGGTGTATCGCACCGTGATCCCGCGTAATGTGCGGCTGGCCGAGGCGCCCAGCTTTGGTCAGCCCGCCATGTATTACGATAAATCATCCTTGGGTGCCAAAGCCTACTTGGCCTTGGCCGGTGAAATTTTGCGCCGTGAAGAGCTATCTCTCGACGCTAATGAAACTTCGGAACAATTAGCATGAACATGAAACGACGGGGTTTAGGCAAAGGCTTAGACGCCTTACTGAGCACTAGCTCGGCGGCCAATGTGCGTCAGCAACAAGCCGACTTCCATTCTGAGCCCGGAGCCAATGGCGAGCTGCAAAGCTTGAGTCTTAATCAGTTACGCCCTGGTAAGTACCAGCCGCGCCGCGATATGTCGCAGGTGGCCCTAGAAGAGCTGGCGACCTCGATCCGTCAACAAGGCATTATTCAGCCCATCATAGTGCGACCCATTGCCGAGGGCGGCTATGAAATCCTGGCCGGTGAACGCCGCTGGCGTGCCGCGCGTATCGCGGGCTTAAGCCATGTACCTTGCCTTATTAAAGACGTGGCCGATCAAGCGGCTATGGCCATTGGTCTAATTGAAAACATTCAGCGTGAAGACTTAAATGTGATTGAAGAGTCACGGGCTTTGTCGCGCTTAATCGAAGAATTTGGCTTTACCCATTTGTCGGTAGCGGAAGCCGTGGGCAAGAGCCGCAGTGCGGTTTCTAACCTGCTACGGTTGGCGCAATTGAACGATGAAGTGAAGCAATTGGTCGAACATGGCTCGCTAGAAATGGGCCATGCGCGTGCTTTATTAGGTATTACTGGTGAGCAACAAACGGTATTAGCACGCTTAGTGGCGCAAAAAGGGCTCACAGTTCGCGAAACTGAGCGTTTAGTTAAACAAAGTCAACATCCGAAAAAAGAGTCGATTGAACAACCTAGATCCTTGTTAATGAGCCAACTTGAGCAGGAAATTGGTGCCAAACTGGGTACTAAGGTAGAGATAAAGGCGACTAAGAAGGATCAAGGTCAGCTAGTAATTTCATATAACTCATTGAATGAATTGGATAAAATTAGTCATTTCTTTGGCATAAATGACGAGCCTGAGCTTTAAGTTAACTTATGTAAACAAACAGTTAACAGTCATGACTAAGGGTTAAATGCAGGCAGTAAAGCTATTAAAATAAGCAGCTTACCGCAATTGCATTTATGCCCATCACGGGTATAATTTGACCTGCTTTTTTGGGGCTTAGCTGTAGCAGCTGTCTATCTCGATATCTGCTACCAGTTGGCCCCTAACTGTATCAGGAGTTTTTGTGAACCAAATGAAGCGGCACCTGAGCGACAAGCAACTGGCGCTGGTGACTTTGTGTTGTCAATTACTCCTGGTAGTGGCCGTTGGTGCCCTGTTTTTTTACTTACAGGGTGAGGCTGCTGCTCGTTCTGCCCTTATTGGGGGCGGAATCTACTGGGTTCCCCAATGTTTATTTAGCGTGCGGGTGTTTGCCTTGTCGGCTAAACATGCCACGCCAGGTAGCGTTATGGCGGACTTTTACAGCGGGGCTGGGATTAAGTTTGGTAGCACTATCTTGTTGTTTACGATAGCGCTCAAGTTTATGGAAGTGCAGCATGCACCTCTGTTTGCGGCTTACATCACAGCATTGCTGATGCAGTGGATTGTTTCGTTCACTCTCAACAACCGTTACTAGGAAAACACATGGCTGCAACAGGAGATGTCTTAACTTCCCAAGGTTATATCTCACACCATCTGACGCATTTGCAGGTTGGTTCGGGCTTTTGGGCGTTAAATATCGATTCTTTGCTTGTTTCCGTTGTCCTGGGAATGCTGTTCTTGTGGCTATTCCACCGTGTTGCGACTCGTGCAACCAGTGGTGTGCCTGGCAAGTTGCAATGTGCCGTTGAGCTGTTAGTGGGCTTTGTAGATGGTGCCGTTAAAGACGTCTTCCATGGTAAAAATAAGTTAGTTGCTCCGTTGGCGCTAACCATTTTTGTCTGGGTTTTCTTGATGAACGCAATGGACTTACTACCTGTCGACTACCTGCCTTATGGCGCACAATTGCTCGGTGTTCCTTACCTGAGGGTTGTTCCTTCCGCCGATGTTAACATCACCATGTCCATGGCATTTGGTGTGTTCTTTTTGATTATTATTTTTAGTATCAAAGAGAAAGGCGTGTCTGGCTTTGTTAAAGAGCTGACCATGCAACCACTAAATCACTGGTCAATGATCCCTGTTAACTTGGTGCTTGAGACTGTATCACTGGTCGCTAAGCCTATTTCATTAGGTTTACGACTGTTCGGTAACATGTACGCGGGTGAGATGATTTTCATCTTGATCGCTGGCTTGTTGCCATGGTGGTCTCAATGGGCCCTTAATGTGCCTTGGGCGATTTTCCATATATTGATAATCACCTTGCAGGCTTTCATCTTCATGATCTTGTCCGTTGTTTACTTATCAATGGCGTCTGAAGAGCATTAATAATAAAGATAACAATACTTTAACAAGCAGTCGTTAAACCGCTAATAATTGGAGAAATAAAAATGGAAATGATCTACATCGCTGCCGCCGTTATGTTGGGCTTCGCCGCTATCGCCGCATCTATCGGTATTTCTATGCTGGGTGGCAAGTTCATGGAAAGTGCTGCTCGCCAGCCTGACATGCTGTCAGCTTTGCGTACTAACTTCTTTATCGTAGTTGGCCTGGTTGACGCTATCCCAATGATCACCGTTGGTATGGCTCTGTATCTGATTTTCGCCGTTGCTGCTTAATGCCACGTCTGATCAATCAGTCTGCTAACTATTTTAAAGGAGAGTTGCGATGAACATGAACGCAACAATCCTCGGTCAAACGGTCGCCTTCATTGTCTTCGTTTGGTTTTGTATGAAGTTTGTATGGCCCCCACTTATGGGCGCCATTGAAGCTCGCCAGAAAGAAATCGCCGAAGGTTTATCTTCAGCGGAGCGTGCCAAGAAAGATTTGGCCATGGCGCAAGATCATGCAACCGAACAGCTGAAAGAAGCCAAGCTACAGTCTGCTCAAATTATTGAGTTGGCTAATAAGCGTAAGGCTCAGATCGTCGAGGATGCTACACGTGAAGCCCAGGCTGAACGTGAAAAAATACTGACACAGGCTCAGGCTGAAATTGAAGCCGAACGCAACCGTGTTAAAGAGGAACTGCGTAAGCAGGTTGCTGCTCTTGCCTTGGTAGGTGCAGAAAGAATCCTCGAGCGTCACATTGATGCCGCTGCTAATAGCGACATTGTCGAGAAAGTAGTAGCTGAACTGTAAGGGACATAGAGCTATGGAAATGAAAACCATTGCTCGCCCCTATGCCAAAGCAGCTTTCGATTTTGCCGTTGAGAAAAAAGCGGTTGATAACTGGTTAACTATGCTGGGTTTTGCTGCGCAAGTCGCAACGGATCAGCAAGTAGAAGACCTTATCAACAGCAATCTGAACGCGGAAAAGATGGCCGACTTGTTTTTGGCTGTCTGTGGCGATCAGCTCGATGAGCAAGGCCAGAACCTGATAAAGGTAATGGCCGCAAACGGACGCTTGAGTGTGTTGCCAGCAGTGGTCTTAGAATTTGCCGCATTAAAGGCAGAGCTAGACCGGGAAGTAGATGCCGATGTGGTTTCTGCAGCCGAACTAACTGAGCAACAAATGGCCAAGATTCAGGCCTCACTTGAAAAGCGCTTAGATCGCAAAGTGAAGCTGAATTGCAGTGTCGATCCAGCACTAATGGCCGGCATTATTATTAAAGCCGGTGATTTGGTCATCGACGGAAGTGTTCGGGGCAGGCTGTCCCGCTTGGCTGAAACGCTGCAATCTTGATTGGGGAATAGAGCATGCAACTGAATTCAACTGAAATTGCTGAGCTGATTAAACAGCGTATTGAGCAATTCAACGTTGTCAGTGAAGCACGAAACGAAGGTACTATCGTCTCTGTAAGTGACGGTATCATCCGTGTTCACGGCCTTGCTGACATCATGCAAGGTGAAATGATTGAACTGCCAGGTGGCTTGTACGCCTTGGCATTGAACCTGGAGCGTGACTCCGTAGGTGCCGTGGTAATGGGTCCGTATACGGATCTGGCCGAAGGCATGAAGGTTCGTTCTACTGGTCGTATCTTGGAAGTGCCAGTAGGTCGTAACCTGCTGGGTCGTGTGGTTAACACCTTGGGTGCACCTATCGACGGTAAAGGCGCTATTGTTGCCGATACTTTCTCTCCAGTAGAAATGATTGCACCTGGCGTTATCGACCGTCAATCGGTTGATGAGCCACTGCAAACTGGCTATAAAGCTGTTGATGCCATGATCCCTGTAGGTCGTGGTCAGCGTGAGCTGATCATAGGTGACCGTCAGGTTGGTAAAACTGCATTAGCAGTTGATGCCATCATCAACCAGAAAGACTCTGGCGTTAAGTGTGTGTACGTGGCCATCGGCCAGAAAGCGTCCACCATCTCTAACGTAGTACGCAAGCTAGAAGAGCATGGCGCACTGGCCAACACTATCGTAGTAGTGGCTTCTGCTTCTGAGTCTGCAGCACTGCAGTACTTGGCGCCTTACTCAGGTTGCGCCATGGGTGAATTCTTCCGTGACCGCGGTGAAGATGCACTGATCGTATACGATGACTTGTCTAAACAAGCCGTTGCTTACCGTCAGATCTCACTGTTGCTGCGTCGACCACCAGGTCGTGAAGCTTACCCAGGTGACGTTTTCTATCTGCACTCCCGTCTGCTTGAGCGTGCCTCTCGCGTATCGGTTGAGTACGTAGAACGTTTCACCAAGGGCGAAGTGACAGGCAAAACCGGTTCTTTGACCGCCCTGCCTATCATTGAAACCCAAGCCGGTGACGTATCTGCGTTCGTACCTACGAACGTAATCTCGATCACCGATGGTCAGATTTTCTTGACCACAGAGCTGTTCAACTCAGGCATTCGCCCAGCGGTTGATCCAGGTATCTCTGTATCTCGTGTAGGTGGTGCTGCACAAACTAAGCTTATCAAGAAACTGTCAGGTGGTATTCGTACTGCGTTGGCTCAGTATCGTGAACTGGCAGCCTTTGCTCAGTTCTCTTCAGACCTCGACGAAGCCACGCGCAAGCAGCTGAGCCACGGTCAGAAAGTAACTGAGTTGATGAAGCAGAAGCAATACCGTCCTATGTCAGTTGCTGAGCAAGGCTTAGTGCTGTTTGCTGCTGAAAATGGCTATTTAGACGATGTTGAATTAAACCTCATCACTACGTTTGAAGCCGCCCTGCTCGCTTATGCCGATTCAGAACATGCTGCCACTATGGCAGACATCAACCAGAAAGCTGACTACAACAAAGACGTTGTGGCTCAACTATCTGCGTTGCTGGATAGCTTCAAGGCTACCCAGTCCTGGTAACCATGTGGCAGCGTTTGCTGCCACCTGAATTGGAGAAGCGACATGGCCGGCGCAAAAGAAATACGTAGCAAGATCGGGAGTGTTAAAAACACTCAAAAGATCACCAGCGCTATGGAGATGGTGGCCGCCTCGAAAATGCGCAGAGCGCAGGAACGAATGGACCACAGCCGCCCATACGCTGAAACCATACGCAAGGTGATCGGTAACGTCGCGCAAGGGAACTTGGAATACAAGCATCCTTATTTAGCAGACCGCGAAGTTAAGCGCGTTGGGTTTATTATTATCTCAACCGACCGTGGTCTCTGTGGTGGCTTGAACATTAACTTGTTCAAAAAAGCCATGACCGAGATGAAAGCATGGTCCGATCAAGGCGTAAGCATTGATTTAGGCCTGATCGGTAGCAAAGCGGTGAGTTTCTTTAACCGCTACGGCGGCAAAGTGATTGCCTCAAAGAGCGGCTTGGGTGATAACCCATCGCTTGGCGAGTTAATTGGCTCTGTTACCGTCATGCTCGAAGCGTACAACACGGGTGAGATAGACAAACTGTATTTGGTGTACAACAAGTTTGAAAACACCATGATTCAGGCACCCAAAATCGATCAACTGTTGCCCTTACCCGCATCGGAAGAAACGGTTGCCACCCACAGCTGGGATTACCTCTATGAGCCAGATCCTAAAACGCTGTTGGACAAGCTACTGGTACGTTTCGTGGAAGCACAAGTGTATCAGGGCGTGGTAGAAAACCTCGCCAGTGAGCAGGCTGCACGTATGGTGGCAATGAAAGCCGCCACCGATAACGCCGGTGACTTAATCGACGACTTACAATTGGTGTATAACAAAGCCCGTCAGGCGGCGATTACCCAAGAGTTGAGTGAGATAGTTGCTGGAGCCGGTGCCGTATAAGGCAAGGGTATTCAAAGGTTTAGAGGATTTGACATGAGTAAGGGTATCATAGTCCAAATCATCGGTGCCGTAGTAGACGTTGAATTTCCGCAAGATGCGGTTCCTCGCGTATATGAAGCGCTGAAGATCACGACAGAAGGCCAAAGCCAGGGCATAGTTCTGGAAGTGCAGCAGCAAATTGGCGGTGGCGTTGTACGTTGTATCGTCATGGGTTCTTCCGATGGCTTACGCCGTGGGTTAGAAATCGAGCGCACCAACAACCCAATCAAAGTACCAGTAGGTGTTTCGACTTTGGGTCGTATCATGGACGTGCTGGGTAACCCTATCGATGAAAAAGGTCCGATTGGCGAAGAAGAGCGTTGGTCTATCCACCGTTCTGCTCCTAGCTACGAAGAGCAGTCAAACAGCTCTGAGTTGTTAGAGACAGGTATCAAAGTAATCGACTTGGTTTGTCCGTTCGCCAAAGGCGGTAAAGTAGGTCTGTTCGGTGGTGCCGGTGTAGGCAAAACCGTAAACATGATGGAACTGATCCGTAACATCGCCATCGAGCACAGTGGTTATTCTGTATTCGCCGGTGTTGGTGAGCGTACTCGTGAAGGTAACGACTTCTATCACGAGATGACTGATTCTAACGTTATCGATAAGGTATCGTTGGTTTATGGTCAGATGAACGAGCCACCAGGCAACCGTTTGCGCGTAGCACTGACCGGTCTGACCATGGCGGAAAAATTCCGTGATGAAGGCCGTGACGTACTGTTCTTCGTAGATAACATCTATCGTTACACCTTGGCCGGTACTGAAGTATCTGCACTGTTGGGCCGTATGCCATCAGCAGTAGGTTATCAGCCAACACTGGCTGAAGAGATGGGTGTGCTGCAAGAGCGTATCACTTCAACCAAGACAGGTTCTATCACGTCTGTGCAGGCGGTATACGTACCTGCAGATGACTTGACGGATCCGTCACCTGCTACTACCTTCGCTCACTTAGATGCGACTGTAGTATTGAGCCGTCAGATTGCTGCTTTGGGTATTTACCCAGCCGTTGATCCACTGGACTCAACCAGCCGTCAGCTGGATCCACAGGTTGTTGGTGAAGAGCATTACTCTGTTGCCCGTGGCGTGCAGACTGTTTTACAGCGTTATAAAGAGCTGAAAGACATCATTGCAATTCTGGGTATGGATGAGCTGTCAGAAGACGACAAGCGCACCGTATCTCGCGCCCGTAAAATCGAGCGTTTCCTGTCTCAGCCTTTCTTCGTGGCAGAAGTATTTACCGGTGCATCAGGTAAGTACGTGTCATTGAAAGATACCATTAGTGGTTTTAAAGGCATCTTAGACGGTGATTACGACTCTCTGCCAGAGCAGGCGTTCTACATGGTTGGTTCAATCGACGAAGCCGTCGAGAAAGCCAAGAAACTGTAAGCCGCGAAGGAGAACCTGATGGCCGATTTTAGCTTTCATCTCGACATTGTTAGTGCCGAAGAGCGTTTGTTCTCAGGCATTGTGCAAGCGGTGACGGTTTCCGGCTCTGAGGGTGAATTGGGGATCCGTTACGGACATGCCCCCTTGTTGACATCGATTCGTCCAGGCTTAGTGCAATACGTCACTGCGTCTGGTCAACAAGAAGTTCTGTATATCTCTGGCGGTATGCTGGAAGTGCAGAACAGCCGTGTCATGGTATTAGCCGACACAGCTATTCGCGCCGAAGATCTGGATCTAGCCAAGGCTGAAGAAGCCAAACGAACGGCAGAAGCTAAGTTGCACAGTTCATCTCATGATGTTAACTATGCCGAAGCTGCCGCCGATCTGGCTCGCGCTATGGCAAAACTGCGCGTGTTGCAGTTGCTGAAAAGATAACGTGCGTGTTACTCGTGCGTAAAAAAGCGACCTTAGGGTCGCTTTTTTTTTATAAAAAAATCAGAATGGCTGTAAAGACGGTAAGGAGTGAGGTGTGAAGCATGAGGGGTAAAAACCTGCAGCTTCAGGCCCAGTATTTACACCTCACTCCTCACTATTTACGCCTCACATAAGGTAATAAATCCAATGACAACACAGGCTGTGATCTTAGCGGCGGGTAAAGGCACCCGTATGCGTTCTTCTTTACCCAAGGTGCTGCATCCGGTGGCCAATCAGCCCATGGTGAGCCATGTGATAGCGGCAGCTCAAGCCTGCGGGGTAGACGGCATTCATTTAGTGTATGGCCATGGCGCCGAGCAACTTAAAGCCCGTATCACCACTGCAGAGTTAAGCTGGGTGCATCAAGCTGAGCAATTAGGCACCGGCCATGCGGTGGCGGTAGCCCTGCCTGAAATCGCCGATTCTGATGATGTATTAGTGCTCTATGGTGACACGCCTTTATTGCAGCCGGCTACCTTAAAAGCGCTATTGGCCGCTAAGCCGGTGGGCGGCGTAGGCCTGCTCACGGTGAAGCTGGCTAATCCCACAGGTTATGGCCGTATCGTGCGTGAACATGGCAAGGAGCTCGGCAAGGTAGTGGGTATAGTCGAGCAAAAAGATGCCAATGCCGAACAGCTGTTGATTAATGAAGTAAATACCGGCGTGCTGGTGGCACAAGCGGGGTTACTGAAGCGCTGGTTGAGTGCCTTAAATAACAATAACTCGCAGGGCGAATATTACCTGACCGATATCTTCGCCATGGCGCATGCTGACGGCTGTGAGATTGCCACCGTGCATCCGGCCTCTAGCGCCGAAGTTGAAGGAGCCAACGATCGGGTACAGCTGGCAGGTCTTGAGCGTGCTTATCAAAAGATGAAGGCCGAGCGCTTAATGCGTGACGGCGTGACCTTGCTGGATCCGGCGCGCTTCGACTTACGCGGCGAGTTAACCGTAGGTGAAGAAGTGACTATCGATGTGAATGTGATCATCGAAGGCAAAGTCACCTTGGGTAACCGCGTGCACATAGGTGCCGGCGCCATTCTCAAAGACTGCGTGATTGGTGATGATGCTGTCGTTAAGCCCTACTCCATTATCGAACAAGCAGAACTTGGCAGCGCCAGCTCAGCCGGCCCGTTTGCTCGCCTGCGCCCGGGTGCGGTATTAGGCGAAGATGCCCATGTAGGTAACTTCGTCGAGATCAAGAATACCCGCTTAGGCAAAGGCTCCAAGGCCGGCCATTTAAGCTACTTAGGTGACGCCGAGATTGGCGCCGGCGTAAATATCGGTGCCGGCACTATTACCTGTAACTACGATGGTGTGAATAAGTTTAAGACCATCATAGAAGATGGCGTGTTTGTGGGCTCAGATACCCAGCTGGTCGCGCCGGTGCACATCGGAAAAAATGCGACTTTGGGTGCGGGCTCAACCGTTACCAAAGACGTGGCGGCAGAAGAGCTGGTGATCACTCGGGTGCCCCAGCGTCATATTAAAAACTGGCCAAGACCCACGAAGAAATAGCTGAAAGCTAGAAGCTGGAAGTAAAATCGACGCGGCTGTGCATTTCACAGCCGCGTTTTTTATTGCCGCTCGCTGCCGCCCTTCGATTTTTGCTTGATCTCTTTTCTTTCGATCTGCTAGTATTTTGTTTCGATTCGAAACCTTAAGCTCTAATGTCGAAATCATGCTCTGCCACTAATAGCCCTCAGTTAGCTAAACCTAATACTCAGCAGCGGCGTCATTCCATCATCACTTTGCTCCATGAGCAAGGCGAAGTCACAGTCGATGAGTTGGCCCTGCGCTTTGCCACTTCCGAAGTTACGGTTCGTAAAGATCTCACCGCCCTCGAACAAAGCGGCTTATTACTGCGCCGCTATGGTGGTGCCGTGCGCGTGCCTGTTGAGCTGATAGCTGAGTTGCCTGTGTCTGCACAAAAACAAGCGCTCGCCAAAGCCGCCGCTAGGCTTATCCGCGATCACAACCGTATCATCATCGACAGTGGTAGCACCACGGCCGCCTTGCTTGGCGAGTTGAGCCAGAAAAAGGGCTTAGTGGTAATGACTAATTCTTTGGCCATCGCCAATGCGCTGCGTGAGTTAGAGCCAGAGCCGACCTTACTGATGACGGGCGGCACTTGGGATGCGGCCTCTGAGTCGTTTCAAGGCCAAATCGCCGAGCAGGTGTTACGTTCTTACGATTTCGACCAGTTATTTATCGGCGCTGACAGTATCGATCTCGCACGCGGCACCACCACCTTTAACGAGCTCACCGGCTTATCGCGGGTGATGGCCGAAGTGGCCCGCGAAGTGGTGGTGATGGTCGAGTCCGATAAAATCGGCCGCAAGATCCCCAATCTAGAACTGCCATGGGCTGCCATCCACACCTTAGTGACAGACGGCGGCATTCTGCCTAAGCAGCAAGTGCTGCTTGAGCAAAAAGGCATTAACTTAATTATCGTCAACAAAATTTAGGAGCAAGGTATGTGCGGCATAGTCGGAGCAGTAGCCCAGCGGGATGTGGCAGAAATATTAGTAGAAGGATTGCGTCGCTTAGAATATCGCGGCTACGACTCAGCAGGTATCGCCATCGTCGATGTGGGATCTAAAGCCAAGGCAGACGGTACCTATCAGCTTAATCGCCTCCGTGAGTTAGGTAAGGTACAAGCCTTGGCCGATGCGCTTAACGCCCAACCGCTGGCTGGTGGCACAGGCATTGCCCACACCCGTTGGGCCACCCATGGCGAGCCATCGCAGCGTAATGCCCATCCGCATGTGTCTGGCGACATAGTAGTAGTGCATAACGGCATTATTGAAAATCACGAAAGTCTGCGTGCAGAGCTGCAGGCCAAGGGCTATCACTTTAGCTCAGACACAGACACCGAAGTGATTGCTCACTTAGTGCATTATCACCGCCAACATACAGACTCTTTGCTTAGCGCCTTGCAAGCCACATTAAAAGAGCTGCGCGGCGCTTATGGTACCGTGCTGATGGACGCGCGTGATCCCGAGCGGCTAGTGGTAGCGCGCTCCGGCTCGCCGTTAGTGATTGGGCTTGGCGTGGGCGAAAACTTTATCGCCTCAGATCAGCTGGCGCTATTACCGGTTACCCGTCGCTTCTTGTATTTGGAAGAAGGTGACGTGGCAGAAGTTACGCGCCGTGAGGTGCGCATCTTTGACGCTCAAGGTGTTCGCGTTGAACGTGCCGAGTTAGAGTCAGATGTGACTCATGATGCCGGTGATAAAGGCGAGTATCGTCATCATATGCTCAAAGAAATTTATGAGCAGCCCAAGGCCATTACAGACACCCTAGAAGGTCGCATGACCGATAGCGGCGTAGTAGTGGAGTCGTTTGGTAATGGCGCTCGGGATATTTTTGCCAAGGTTGAGCATATACAATTAATTGCCTGCGGCACTTCTTATCATGCCGGCATGGTGGCCCGTTATTGGTTTGAAGCGCTGGCTGGTGTGTCTTGCGACATAGAAATAGCGTCCGAGTTTCGCTATCGCAAGTCGGTGGTCAGACCGAACAGCTTGCTTGTCACCCTCTCGCAAAGTGGCGAAACCGCAGATACGCTGGCCGCCTTACGGGTAGCCAAAGAAATCGGTTTTATGAGCAGCTTGGCGATTTGTAATGTGCCCAGCTCCTCACTGGTGCGCGAATCGGATTTAGCCTTTATGACGCGCGCCGGTGCCGAAATCGGCGTGGCGTCGACCAAGGCCTTTACCACCCAATTGGCAGGGCTGTTAATGCTGGTGATGGCCATCGGCCGTAGCCGCAATTTGATGAGTGCCGAGACCGAATTAGAGCTGGTGCAAGCCCTGCGCTCCCTACCCGGCCACTTGGCCGAAACCTTGAGCTTAGCGGGCGAGATAGAAACGCTGGCGGAAGACTTCGCCGAGAAAGAGCACAGTTTATTTCTCGGCCGTGGCGAGCAGTATCCGATTGCCATGGAAGGCGCGCTTAAGCTGAAAGAGATTTCTTATATTCATGCCGAAGCCTATGCGGCCGGTGAATTAAAACACGGACCGCTGGCGCTGATTGACGCCGAGATGCCAATTATCGTAGTAGCGCCGAATAATGACTTGTTGGAAAAACTGAAATCGAACGTTGAAGAAGTGCGTGCTCGCGGCGGACTCTTGTACGTGTTTGCCGATCAAGAAGCCGACTTTAATAGCGCCGCCAATATGAAGGTTATCCAGGTGCCGCACGTGCCCGCCGCTATCGCGCCCATCGTCTATACCTTGCCGCTGCAGTTGCTGTCTTACTATGTGGCGCTCATCAAAGGCACAGATGTGGATCAACCCAGAAACCTAGCCAAGTCGGTGACGGTTGAGTAAGGGCTTGAATAAGTAAGTTTTAATAGCCGGCTTGAATGCCGGCTATTCTAAATGCCCAATAATCACATCCATCAATTCATTGGTGATGTCGGTTTGGCGCACATAGTTTACCTCTCCTCTTACTTCTTCTAAGCGTTCGTCCACCGACTGCTCGGCTTGCTGCATTAATGCCAAGCGCGCGGCATTTTCGGTCACCATGGCTTCGGCGGCGGCGCTAAAGAGGCTGGCAAACAAGTAATTGCGCAGCAGCGCCGACAATAAGATATCGGGCGCTAAGCTGTAATCTGGCAGTGAGCGTGAGTCCCAGCGCTTGGGTCGCGCTAATAAGCTTGGGTCCAGCGGTAATAAAGGCTGAATGTGTGGGTCGCGTACATGATGCTCGGCTCTTTGGGTGAAAGCCAAGCTGATCGCAGTGTTATTAACGGTGAAGTTATGTAAGCCCTGATGCTGACTAAACGCTTCGATATAGGTCACCAGCTCGGTGGCCAATCTACCTATGCCCTCGGCGGAGGCTGGTGGCATCAACACCACTTCTGGCGTTAACCCCAGCGCTAACAAGGCATCGCTCATTTGTGCGCCCACACACAGCAAGCTCAGCGGCTTATTTTGTGGTTTAGCTGCATATTCAAATACTTGCTGCGCCAGCAATTCATTGTAGCTACCACATAAACCGTGATCAGAGCCAAACACCACCAACATTTTCTGGCGAGCTTTCGACGATTCTGTCTGCAAAAGGCCGGCCTTTAAAGGGCCGGTGCGATAGGCGAAGGCGGCAAAGCCTTGTAGTAAAGTTTGCCGATATTCAGAGATGGCTTCTGCCGCTTGCTCGTAGGGATTGGCATTAATCGCCGACAGCGTCTTCATGGTGTGCACAATGGAGCGAATACTGGTTAGTGTCGCTTGTTGGCGGTTTAGAAACTCCAGCGTCTGCGCCATTATTCACCTCTATTGTTAACGGAGGCATTGTTAACGACGGCATTATTAACGGCGGCATGGTGGGCAGCAGCATTGTTAGCTGCAGATGCGACCACCCGATGGGCCAAGGCTATGATGGCTTGCTGATGGGCATCGGTTAGCGCTTGCTGCTGTTTAAGGTGCTGGACTATCTCGGGCAATGCGTGTGCTACCGCCAAGCGTAGGGCTTGTATGGCTTGGCTGGTGGCGGTTTCACTGAGCGCATCAAACACACCTGCCATGGCCGCAATCAACACCGCCAATTGTTCCAACACCGACTGTGGCTTTCGCTCAGCTTGGCGCAGCGCATTACGCACCGCAACGCCTCGGGTTAAGCGCGCCTTAGTGGCGTCATCTAGGCGGGTACCAAAGCGGGCAAAGTCTTCTAACTCTTCGAACTGCGACAGCGTCACACGCAAGTTACCGGCCACGGCTCTAAGTGCAGGCCCTTGGGCTTTGCCGCCGACTCGCGATACCGACAAGCCTAAGTCCACCGCCGGAAACTGATTTTTACGCACCAAGCGTGGCGACAGATAAATTTGACCATCGGTAATGGAAATTAGATTAGTAGGAATATAAGCCGACAAGTTTTCGGCCTGAGTTTCCACTACCGGCAGCGCGGTAATGGAGCCACCGCCCGTCTCTTTAATAAACTGCCCCGCTCGCTCTAGCAAACGGGCATGCACATAGAAAATATCACCGGGAAAGGCTTCACGACCCGGCGGGCGTTTCAGCAGTAACGATAACTCGCGATAAGCGCGTGCATGGTGGGTCATATCATCGAAGATAAGCAGCACATCTGTGCCTTGCGCACAAAAATGCTCGGCCATTGTCATGGCGGCATAGGGCGCTATATAGGCCAACCCCGGCGCTTCTTCATCACCGGCGGCCATGATCACACAACGAGCCAGCATATTGCCCTGCTCTATGGCACGGATCACGCGCGCCACCGCATCACCGCGTTGGCCGATGGCGCAATAAATACAGACCACCTCGGTATTGGCCTGATTGAGAATGGCGTCTACCGCCAGCGAGGTTTTACCGGTTTGCCGGTCACCGATAATCAGCTGGCGCTGGCCTAGCCCTACCGGAATGGCTGCATCGATAGCGGTAATCCCGGTAGCCAAGGGTCGTGCTATGGCCGAGCGATTTAAAATACCCGGTGCTGGGGCTTCAATGGGTTGTGTTACTGAGCAGGCAATGGTGCCTAAGTTATCTTTAGGGCGGCCCATGGCATCCACCACTCGACCCAATAAGGCGCGGCCCACCGGCACACTCACTACCTTGCGGGTGCGGCGTACCGGTTCATCTAAGCGAATTTTTTCAGACGGGCCTAATAAGATCACCCCTAAGCGATCGGGTTCTAAATCCAGCACTATGCCCAGCACGCCACAGTCAAACACCAATAATTCATCGGCCAGTGCGCGCGCCAGCCCAGAGACGATGGCGATACCATCGGCCACCTCACTCACCTTGCCGACTTCGGTGAGCACAGGCTCAGGTGTAGGCACCTGAGCCAAGCCTGCGAGCCAGTGTTCAAACTGCGTATCCTGATCTTCGCTAAATAAGTTGCTAGATACGTGGCTAGGCAAGGAGTCAGCTAAGTTATTAATGGAAGAATTATTCATGGCGTTTCGTTAATTCATTATGCTGACCTAAAAGGGCTGTCAGCTCATCCGCATAGCTATCAATGGTCCAGGCCACTTGCGCCCCGCCCACCTGCAAGATCAAGCCGGGCGCTTGCTCGGCATGGGTCACAAAGCTCAGAGTCAGTTTTGGTAATAAGTGGCTGAGACAGGCCCTTAGTTGTTCTTGCTCACGATTTGCTAAAGGCTTGCGGGTGCTGGCCACTGCTATGTTTGTTTCTCCGGCAGCGGCCATTAGCTCGGTTGCCAATGGTGCCAGCCGTTTCCCCACATGGCTGACTATGGCGGCTTCTAAACTTTCATCTGCTAAGTCATGTAAGGCCTTGCGGGTGAGCGTTAACAAGGCTTGCTCGCCGTTGCGCTGCAGCTGTTGGTTAAACTTTTCTCGCTCGGTGCTTAAATAACGCTGCCAAGCTTGTTGTTCTTGCTCGAGTTGAGTGCGCGCCTCACTCAATAACGCATCTCTTTGTGCCTTGGTGTTATTGAGCGCATCGGTCACTAAAAGCTGTTGGCGTTCATGCAGCTGTGCCTGCTGGGCTTTATAACGCGCGGCTTCGGTCTGCGCTTGCTGCTCGGCAATGCCGGCTTGTGCCATGCGCGTGGCAATCTCAGTTTCTCGGGCATCTATGCCATCGAGAATAGGCCGATAGAGAAAGCGCTTTAACAGCCAGACCAGCAATAAGAAGTTAGCCATCTGCGCCAACACGGTAATCCAGTCAATGGACATGCTTTACCCTTATCAATGAAAGAATTAACCGCCTGTGGTGACGCGCACCGCTTCCCAAAATGGGTTGGCAAAAATCAAGATCATGGCTACCACGAAGCAGTAGATGGACGTTGACTCAATCATCGCCAAGCTCACAAACAAGGTGCGCGATAAGGTGGGTGCGGCATCGGGCTGCTGGGCGATGGCGGAAATAGCAGAGGCCGCCGCTCGTCCTTCGCCCAATGCCGGGCCAATGGAGCCGATGGCCACCGTAATACCGGCGGTAAAGATAGAAACACAAGCAATGGCAATCATGGCGATATCAGTCATAAGGGATCCTGTTGGTGAGGTTTAGATAATTCTTCAGTTGCAGCTGCAATATAAACGGTGGCCAGAATGGCGAAAATATACGCCTGAATTAGGCCGGTTAATAAGCCCAGCATGTCCATCAATACCGGAAAGAAGAATGGCGCTACGCTGAGCAAGATGCCCGCGATCACGGCGCCACTCATCACATTGCCGTAGAGGCGTACCGCCAGTGAAATACCGCGGGAAAATTCGCCGATAATGTTAAACGGCAGCATCACGATAGACGGCTGAATAAAGGTTTTCAGATAATGTTTTGCACCATTGCTGGCAATACTAAATAGCGGTACCGCCAACAGCACAGACAGCGATAACGCCATAGTGGTGGATAAAGACGAGGTCGGCGGCTTGAAGCCGGGCACTACCGTCAATAAGTTAGACGCGGCGATAAACAAAAATAAGCTGCCGGCAAAATATAATACGTGCCGCGCCGACTTTAAGCTGATTTCTTCTATCTGCCCTTGAATGCTTTTAACGATCACCTCCAGCAAAGTACGCCAGCGATTGGGCGGCACATCGGGGCGCAGATTGCGGGTTACCAACCAAGAAGCGAGCACTAACACCGCCATCACCAGCCAAGTATTAACGAGCGTGGCATTGACCGGCCAACTGCCTAAGGTGAACACAATGGTTTCATCCGGTGTCATCTGCATGACGCTTTCCTTCTCATAAATGTTTCCTTACCCACTAAAGATTAAGATCCAGAACAAGAATAAGAGCTATTTTTGCCACGGAATCCACGGAAAAGTTCACGTGCGAAAAGTGACAGGGATAAGAGCTTTTAATGGTAAGGGCTGCCTGCTGATGAACGGGTGTTTAGCCCTTATCCATTAAGTTTTTATCTTAGCTTTGTCAGATCTGATCACTATTTTTCCGTGTTCTTCCGTGGGTTCCGTTGCAAATAGTCTTGAGTCTTTGAGCTTGTTTTTAACTTACAGCTTACCGCACGGCTGCCGTTACGCGAGCGCGACGTATCGCCTGCCAACGCACCACAAAAAAGGTCAACACATAGCCGATCAGCGGCCATAAGCTGGCGCTCAATGCCGCCAGCGCAAAGCCTATACCCAGTAACAGCGCCATGCGCAGCAGAAAGCTCACCAATAAGATGCCGGCCGGGTTTTGAGCGTCCAGCGCGCGTTGGATCCCAAAATTTAGCCCCCAAAAAAACAGGCTATTGATGGCCAAGCCCAGCAGCAGCCCTAACAAGAGTGCGGGCCAATCAAGGCTGCTCATGGTTGGTCCTTATATTGGTCGTGGTCTTCTTTATTAATCCAGCCCCAGGCAATTATGATGCCCATCACCAGCCCGCCTAGAATAAGCGCCATCGGCCAAGAAAAAGACTGGGGCGCTACCTTATCCAGCCACACACCTAAGAAGGCGCCGCCCACGGTGGGCACGGCAACCGACCAGCCAATAATGCCGAAGCTGCCAAAGCCGCGTAATGGGCTTAAGTGCTTAGTGCTGCGTGCATGCTTGATGCGCTGGGCGCTGCGACGCATGGCCTCAGCGGCTTTATCGGGTTCTTTTTTAGCTTGGTTCATCATGAATGCTTCTTTCATAAGGAGGGTTTTCGCAAGTCACCAAAGCGGCGCACTATATTGGCCTCTAAGCGTGATAAGGCCGAACGCGCCACCCGCTCATCGTCATCGACTGCAAGAAAGTGGGTACTCACTAAATCGTTGATGGCTGCTAGTGATTCGCCTTGTAATCCACGTTGAATCGCGATGCGCACGTAATGGTCTTGTTTCACTAAGATGCCCTCATCGACCGCAAAAAAATGTTCCGCGCCCGCCTCGTCCGTCACTATCAAGACCGATGGCACCAAGGCGGTGACAAAGTCGGTATGATTAACTAACAGCGTAAAGGCACCATTGGCGGCGATAGCAAACACCTTAATGGCGGTGCCCGAGAATAAAGTGCGCGTCGGCAGGCGCAGCTCTACCTGCAGCAACTGTTTTCTATCCAGATCGCTTTGCTGACTCATGCCGTCGCCTCTTGCGCCGCCGCAGTCGGTTGCAAGTCGGCCAATGAACCTATCATGTAGTAGTCCATTTCATTATCGTCGAACGTGTCTTGGCTAAGGATAGTTTCACAGCCGATTAAGGTATCGCTAATCGACACCCGTTTGCCGCCGCTGCCGGTAAAAGAGCCGGTAGTAAAGAAAGGTTGCGTTAAGAAGCGCTCTAAGCGGCGCGCCCTAGCCACCACGGCTCTGTCATGAGCGGATAACTCTTCCATGCCCAGCATGGCGATAATATCGCGCAGCACTTCGTATTCCGCCAAGGTACGGCGTACGGCTCGAGCAATATCGTAATGGCGCTGACCAACCACGGCCGGCGTGAGCATGACCGAGGCAGACGCTAACGGGTCGACCGCCGGATACAGGCCTTCACTGGCCCGTTTCCGAGATAACACCACGGAGGCAGATAGGTGGGAGAAAATATGGGCGGCGGCTGGGTCGGTAAAGTCATCGGCGGGCACATACACCGCCTGAATCGAAGTAATGGCTGCCTTAGTGGTGGAAGTAATACGCTCTTGCAGTGACGCTAACTCGGTGGCCAGAGTCGGCTGATAACCCACACTTGACGGCATGCGGCCTAATAAGCCGGATACCTCTGAACCCGCTTGCACGAAGCGGAAGATGTTGTCGATTAGCAAGAGTACGTCTTGCTGTTGTACGTCACGAAAATACTCCGCCATAGTGAGTGCTGACTTACCGACCAGAAATCGAACGCCCGGCGCTTCATTCATTTGGCCAAACAGCATCACCGTCTTATCGAGTACGCCGGCCTCGCCCATTTCATGGTACAACTCTTGTGCTTCTCGTGAACGCTCACCTATGCCACAAAACAGGCTCACACCCTGATAATGCTGCACCGTATTGTTAATCAGCTCGGTGATCAGCACCGTCTTGCCCACCCCCGCGCCGCCAAACAAGCCCGTCTTACCGCCCCGCTCTATGGGCGATAACAAGTCGATGGCCTTAATGCCGGTTTCTAGAATTTCGCTGTGCACCACTCTATCGGCGAGTGACGGCGGCGCTTGGTGTATTGAACGTCGCTTGGCATCCGCTATGGCGGGTTTATTATCGATAGGCTCACCAAATACATTAAGCATGCGCCCTAATACCGCATCCCCCACCGGCACTTGTATCGGCGCGCCTGTGGCCACCACCTTCATACCCAAACCTAAGCCTTGTACGCTGCTCAATGACATACAGCGCACCACGCCTTGATCCAATAAGGACGCGACTTCCATTGGGATCAGACTGTTAGCGTTATCGCCTGCATAGAGCAGCTCATTGATCTGCGGTGTCGCTTCTACAAAGCGCACGTCCACCACGCCTCCGCGAATTTTAATAACTTGGCCGCCCATTGGTGCTGGATTTGGTGTCGAAAGAGGTGCGCCTAAAGTAGACATTATGCTGGCCTTCTTAAATAGCTAACCCATTTAGTTAGATTAATTTTCAGGTCAAGGCTGCCAGTATAGCCTAAATAAAGAGGTCTTAATTTACGCGAGATCACGGAACCGCAAGTCAAGCAATGATTAGAGTATCTAAATGATGTTCTCTAATCATTGCCGTTTTGCTTGGCATCAGGAGGGGAGTATTAAGGATGTGTTTTTCTATTGCTAACCATTAACCAAGCTACAACAGCCAATGAAAATAGCACTAGCGCCAGTAACTGATGATAAAGATAAACATAAGTTAGTGGTTGTGAAATGCTAGCATCGGCAATCAACAATAATTGTAGTTGGCTTTTCTCGCCGTTGATGAGTAAGGGCTGACGAGTAAAGAAATGCTGATCAATTTTACCTTCACTCAAGTTGCTGGCGATGATTTTATCAAAAACCGTCTCTGAAATGTCGGCATCATTAAAGGTTGGGCCTACGGGGCGACCATCTAACAACAGTGTCAGGCTCTTATGTTTAGTATCTTGGCCAAGTAAATTAAGCAGCGTTAAATTGTCATTTAATATTATGCCGCCTAACAAACTACCAATAACCATTCCCGATTCGCTAGATAATATCGGATAGCGTTGCATGATGGCAGTTAGTGAGGTTGGCGCAGGCTCTAGTTTGATGCTAGACCATTGAGTGAAGTAAGGTATGTCCATAATAGTGGCGTTTAAATTCTCACCCAATAAATACAAGGGCGAATTCATATTGGTCCAATATTGGTTTTGTCGTGTGAGCAATAATAAGTCTAGGTATTCACCGTAGTTATGCTCCAACGTATCTTGCAATATTTTTTTAGCCGAGAGTCTCTCTCCACTCTCGAGAGTGGTTGCTAGCTTAGGTTTTTCTACCGTGCTAATCAGCAAGTTATCTAAGCCGGTGAGATAGCTATCTAAGCGACTTTGGGCTCTATTTTGAGCCTCCTGCATTTGATAGCTTATGCTGTCATTGGCCACTTTGGTCGTGGCTTGCCATGCCAAGATTAAAAAAACAGCCGTAAGTAAGAATAATATCGGTAATAAGATAAGTAAGGTTAATTTAACGCGACCTTGCTGATACTTGTGATTACTTTGAATAGCGGAAAGCAACATCTTTCAAGCGCTCCAGTTCAGCTTTAGAGGTGTACTTGTCTATGACGACAAAATCGCCACTGTAAATTTGTGGGATCAGGTGTGTTTTTCCTACTTGATCGAGACGAATGGCTTCGGCTATTGCCACACCATTATCATCATTCATGCGCATCACAGTAAGATCTAGTGCGCCGGTTGCTATGGCGTCTAATTCGGCGCTACCACCGCCCCAGCCATTAAGAATGATTTTATCTTCTTTATTTAATATTTTTAATGCTTGTGCGGCACCCAAAGCGATATCTGTAGTGCAAGCATAAATAAGATTGATGTTAGGTTTTTCCTGTAAGGTTTGCAGCACGGCTTGCTTGGCTTTTTCAGGATTCACATCCGTATAAAAGGCTTGGCCTAGGTTCATGTCTGGCTCATTGATGTTTAACTGGATGAACTCGTCTCCACGAGCGGTGCTAATATAACCTCGAGTGCCATATAACATCAAATAATTAGCTTGGCTATTAGTTATTTTTTTTATCTTTTCATTTAATAAACGAGTGCCAGCTTGATGATCAAAGCCTACATACAGAAAAGGTTGTCTGTTTTTTAAGTCTTTTAGCGGCGTCGTAATGTTCATTAAAATTATTTTTGGTCGATCACGCGTCATTAGCTTATTAAGCAATACTGTATGGCGTGGAGAGTTCAGTGTTAAAACTAAATAGTCAGGATCACTTAGCAAGGCGTCTGCCAATTGTTGCTCTTGCTCTCTGTCGGTAGTTGAGGGTAAAGATGGATAATTTTGTAAACTAAATGGCACCCCTAACTCGACTAATCTTTTGCCTAAGCTTGTTTGGTTACGTGACCAATAATCTGAGACCTGCTGATCAGGCGTGAGCATGACGATACGCACAGTGTTAGCTAAGGGCTGTTGTAGCGGCACTGCAGGATTGCGGACCTTACTAGCAAAACGTTGCACTAGCGGCTTCTGCTCAGGAAAAAGTGCTAGATAATCCTGTTGTGACCAATATTCTAAATTGTTTGCCTGTAGGGTACTGGGCAGCAGCAAGAGACACAGCCAAGCTAGCTTCAGATTTTTAGTGAACATACTTAGTTATCCAGTTATCCAGTTATCCAGTTATTCGTTATGCAGTTAAAGCAGCAAAAAAGTGTTCCAAAATCAAATGATCCTATGTCTAGCTCGAGCTATATAGTGATAATTTTTTCTACGTTTTCTACGTTTTTGATTAATCAGGTTAGCCATGCACTGAAACAAGTATTTAGCTACTGTGAAATAGTCTACATAATGATACCTTGAACTGCTTGTATGACAGGCGTTTTCTTTACTCTTATCGGTGTATCTTGTTATGACTCTTTTTGAGAACCTTCTGGTGTTAGTGCTACTCGTCGCGATTAGCTCTTTCTTTTCTGTATCAGAAATTGCACTGGCCGCATCACGTAAGATTAAACTGCGGATGATGGCCAGCGATGGTGACATCAATGCCGCCAAAGTACTCTTGCTACAAGAGCAGCCGGGTAATTTCTTTACAGTGGTGCAAATCGGCTTAAATGCGGTTGCCATTCTGGGTGGTATCCTAGGCGAAGCGGCGTTTACGCCCTTTCTAACCGAATTGTTGAAAACCTTCTTTGTGGGAGCCTGGATTGAAAAAACGGGCTTCTTCATGTCGTTTTTTGTGGTTACCTCGCTGTTCATCTTGTTTGCCGACCTGATACCGAAACGCCTAGCCATGATAGCGCCAGAGCGTATTGCCGTTTCTGTAGTACGCCCCATGGCTATCTTTCTGATGGTGCTGCGACCCTTAGTTTGGTTCTTCAATGGCTTGGCAAACTTATTCTTCCGTCTGTTTAACGTACCTACCATGCGTAAGGACGAAATCACTCCAGAAGACATTATCGCCATGATGGATGCGGGCGCTCAGGCTGGCGTGCTACAAGAACAAGAACATCACCTGATTGAAAACGTGTTTGATATGGAGTCGCGTACTGTGACTTCTGCTATGACAGGCCGCGAGAGTCTGATTTATTTCACACTAGCCGAAAGCCAAGACAGTATTAAAGACAAGATAGCCGAACACCCGCACGCCAAGTTTCTGGTTTGTGAAGATAGCCTAGATAAAGTCATCGGCTATGTGGACTCGCGCGACATACTCATGCAGGTGTTACACGAACAACCTCTGTCACTAAAGAAAGAAGGCATCATACGTACGCCGCTGATCATTCCCGACACCTTATCTATGTATGAAGTGTTGGCGCATTTCAAGACTGCCGGCGAAGACTTCGCCATCATCATGAATGAGTACGCCATGGTAGTAGGTATCATTACCTTAAAAGACGTAATGAGCATAGTCATGGGTGAGCTGGTGCAGTCTCAGGAAGACCATATAGTAGAGCGCGACGCTAACTCTTGGTTAGTAGAAGGTTCGACCCCACTCGAAGACGTGATGCGGGTACTCGATATAGATGAGTTCCCCAATGATGAGAACTACGAGACTATCGCCGGCTTTATGATGTATATGCTGCGCAAGATCCCCAAGCGCACCGACTTTGTATTACATGCAGGCTATAAGTTTGAAGTAGTAGATATAGATAACTATAAGATTGACCAGCTACTAGTGACCCGTATTGGCGCTCCAGAGCTGCCAATAGAAGAGAAGTTGGTCTAAAAACTAGCGTTGTGCGTGTATTTTGTGCGAACAGCATTAAAATGACATATTTCGACAAAAAGCCCTTGCGCTAAAACGAGAGCTCCCTATAATGCGCACCACTGACACGGAGCAAGGCGCTCACGGTCACAAGGGTTTGAGAAAACGAAATTAAGTTTGAAACAAACACTTGACGAATACTACGGATTGCGTAGAATACGCATCCCGACCTGAGACACGGTCACGC